>JAKADP010000159.1 GCA_021820465.1 Bacillota bacterium | reverse complement strand
ACACGACCCAGGACGCCAGCACCCCCGCCTCGGGGCGGGCGTCCATGCAGCGCACCGCCTCGGCGGCCCAGGTGGGGGCGGGCTCGGCGTCCACGTCCAAAAAGCCCAGCACACTGCCCGTGGCGGCCCAGATTCCCGCCGTCCGTCCCCCGGCCACTCCTCGGTTGGCCGTGAGCGCCACCTCCGTCAGGGCAATCCCCGGCCTAAGGGGGAACGCCCGGAGGCGGGCCCAGCTGTCGTCGGTGCTGGCGTTGTCCACCCACACCAGCTGGAAGTGCGGCAGCGTCTGCTCATTCAGCGCCGCCAGCAACTCGGGCACCAGCACCCCGCCATTCCAGTTCACCACCACAATGGACAGCGACGAGGGCGGCACCGCCGCGGGTCGAAGCGCGCGCTCGACGCTGTCCTCCCGCTCCGACGGCTCCTGGAGCAGGCGTCCGCCTGGGTGCGGCCGGCCGGGCGTCCGGTCGCCGGGCGGCGTCATGACTCCCCGCCGAGCCACGGCGGCGGCTCGTACTCGGTGGCCCGCGTCGGCGTGATGGCCAGGTATTGGGGCCCGTTGGCGTTCAGCAGGCCCGCCAGCGGCACGGCCCAGCGGCCCACCAGCTCTTGGTGCTTGGCCAGCAGCTCTTCGTACAGAAACATCAGCGACTCTGGGCGAAGCGCCCGCGCCATCGAGTCGGCCCGCACCCGATACCGGGCCAGGGGCGCCGGGATGGCCACGCCGCCCAGTCCCGCCCCCACCATCCGCACCACCGCCTCCCAATCTTCCAGGCCGTAGAGAAACCGCGGGTCGTTCAGGCCGTGCTCCAGAAAGTCCTCCCGCCGAACCACCAGACAGCTGCTGTGCAGCGTGTTGTGGTAAAGAATATACGGCAACTCCGGGTTCCACGCCGGCCAGAGGTCCTGGCTGTCGCCGAAGAACTGGGCCCAGGCGCCCACAAAGCTGACGTTGTCATAAGCGTCCAGCACGCGGAGGGCCCAGGCCCAGTACTCCGGCTCCACCGCGTCATCCGGATCCAAGAACGCCAGCCAGCGGCCCCGGGCCATCTTGGCCCCGCGGTTGCGGGCGCCCGCGAGCCCCCGGTTTGCCCCGCGCACCACCCGGAGTCCCGGGTAGCGCGCATCCTCTGCGGCATACAGCGCGGCGATGCTGTCGGGGTCGGTGCTGCCGTCATCCACCAGCAGCACTTCGTCGGGCGGCACCGCTGCGGCGTACACGCTGGCCAGGCAGTCGTGTAAATATTTTCCCATGTTAAAGTAGGGAATCACTAGGGAGAGCCTCTGCCCCTCTCGGGCGTCGGCCAGGCGCGGCCGCGGCGCCACCGGCTGGACGAAGGGATACAGGCGGCGCTCGCCCGCCGCGCGGTGGCGGTCCACCACTCTCCGAAACAGGCGAGACTTTTCGGCGGCAATGCGCTCGGGATCGCACTCGGCTTGGATGGTGCGGCGGGCGCTTGCGCCCATGCTCTGCCACTCCTCGTCCGAGAGCGCCAGCACCTGGGAGATCCCGTCGGCAATCGCCGTGGGCGTGGGGGCCACCAGCCAGCCGCTGGTGCCGTGCCGCACGAGCTCGCGCTGCCCTCCCGTGTCCGACGCCACCAGCACCCGGCCGTGGGCCATGGCTTCCAGCGCCGTGTACGGCAGGTTGTCCACGCGGGACACCACCGCCACCACCCCCGCAGAGGCGACGCGGGCCGCCACGCGCTCGGGAGGCTCCGGGCCGCAGAAAATGAGCCGCCCCGCCTCGACATGCCGGGCGTAGCGCCGCGTCAGGTAGTCTTGGACGCCTTCGTGCCGCGCATGGTAGCGGTGGTTGGCCCCCACCAGCTCCAGCGCCACGGTCGAGCCGGCGTCCCACAGCTGGGCCATGGCGGCCACCAGCTCCAGCACACCTTTGAACAGCTGCAGGCGGCCCACGGCTAGCACCGTGTCGCGCCGCCGCGGCGGGGGCTCAGGAGCCGGCAGCGGCAGGGGGTTCCTCAGCACGGTGGCCGGGATGGACGGCGCCACCGCAGCTCGGAGGCGCTCGCTGGGAAAGATGGCGTGGTCGGCCGCCGCCAGCACGGCCCGCTCCAGGTGCCCGGCCCAATACCGCGGCAGCAGATGCTGGGCGCGCTCCTCGTAGCGGTCTAACACAAAGCTCGGGTTGTGCACGGTCACCACGACAGGACACCGCGGCATCGCGCCATCCAGCGCGCGCTGGCGCATGAGCAAAAAGTAGCCGACGCCCCCGTAGTCCTGGGTTTCCACAATGTCGGGCGGGCCTTCCTGGCGGGTCCAGTCCGCCACCGCGTCGGCATACTGCCAAGCCACCTGCGCCTCGCCAGCCAGCGCCCGAGCCGCCGGCTGGCCATAACCCGCGCCAAAGCGCAGCACCGTGAGGCCGGGCTCGGCTCTGTCCACCGCCAGCGCTGGCCCCGCGACGGCCGCGTCGTACAGGAAGACGGCCACCCGGTGGCCTTGGGCCAGCCACCCGGCCACCGTGTGGCGCGCGTACGTCCCGATCCCGCCGCCAAAAAACGGCGGGTACTCGGTGGTGAGCAGCCAAATCGCCAGTCCGCCGCTCACTGGGGATGCCGCTCCGTGGGTGCCGGCCTCATGCGCGGGCCAGCGACCGGCGGGCGGGCTCCGCCGCCGGCGCGGTGGGGCGCCGGCGCCGCATGGAGCGGCCAGCCGCCCCCGTCAAGCGGGTGGGGGCCAAACGGTCGCACGCCATCCCCGACCTTCTCCTCAGATCTTTCGCTCGTCTCGTCAAGGTTCTTGCCAGTCCCCAAGCCGCACGGCCGCAGCCGCGCGTGACGCCGCACCAGCACCTGTAGAGTGCCCGCCGGACAGGGGGCCGTCAAGTTGCGCAGCGCGCGGCCACGCCGGCGATCCTCAAGGCTCACGCTTCAG
>JAKADP010000158.1 GCA_021820465.1 Bacillota bacterium | reverse complement strand
CAAGCGGCCAACGTAGAGGCAGCGCAAGCCGCCGGACGGCATGCGGGCCGGCGCTTAGGTTCCCCGGCGTCGGCTGGCGCTAGTCGGCCGGCCACGCCACGCGGACGCGGGCGGCCAGATCGCGCGCCACACCGTCGCCCACCACGCCGACGGCCCCGTGGGCGTTCATCACCAGCTCGCGGTAGCAGACGTCCTGGAGGCGGCGCAGGTCAGGGTCCCATGGGAGATCGGCCAGCATCGTCAGGTCCTGATCCAGCTGGCGCCAGCGGGCGGCGTCGGTGGGCCGGTCGGCCAGCTCTCGCGCCCACCGGCCCAGCGTCCGCTCCAGCGTGTAGGTCCACTCGTGCGCCGCCAGCTCCACCTGCCAGAACGCCGCTTCCGCCAGGAGGTCGCGAATGTGAGCCCCGTTCCACGGCTGGCGCCCGAGGGCGATGCGCAGGCGGTGTGCCAGGGCAAAGGCGGCCGCCGTGCGAAACACCTCGGGGATGGGCTGGTCCAACTCCACCAGAAAGCGCATCAGCGTGCTTTGGCGGTCGTACACCTGCCCGTACTGCGCCTCGGCTTCGGCAATGCCGTCCGCCAGCACGCCCCCCAGCACCAGCCGCTGCTCATCCCGAAACAGGTGCGTCAGATTATACGTGGCTCCCATGAAGTGCTGGTCCAACACGTGAATGACCCCGGCGGTGTCGGCCCGGCGAAAGGCATCCAGCACCTTGCCGGCCGTTGTCCGATACGCCTCGATGCCGCCGAACGGCCGCACCCCCGCCACCACATTGTGATCGCCCCAGTGCACCGCTGCCCCCGACAGCTCGATGGACGCACCGGTGATGTCCGACCGGACGGTGAGCCGAGCGACTACGGCCTTGGTCCGTGCCGCGCGCACTTCCTGGCGGTCCTGCCAGTCCACGGTATAGCAATACGGGTGGGCCGCGTCGCGCGGAACCCCATCGGACCCCGCCTCCAAGAGCGACAGCATGGCGGCATGCGCGCCCACACCCGTGAGGTCGAGCCGCACCGGGTCCACGGCGCGGCGATACACGGCCGCGCCATCGCCCCACGCTGGAAGATTGCTGGGCGCGTCGGCCAGCTGTTCGAGAAACGGCTCGCGCCAGTCCCGCTGCAAGGCCACCTGCGCCAGCTGAAGCACGCGGCCGGCATAGCGCAGGACCTGAACCGCCTCCAACCCGGAGATGTCATCAAAAAACCAGCCGCAGCTGGTAAACATCAACAGGGCGTGGCGCGCCATCTCCAAAAGCTGCCGGGTCTGGACGCGCTGCGCCGCGTCCAGCGGGGCCGGCGCGTGCTCATCAAAGAAGCGGTCCAGCTGGGCCGGTGAGCGGTCGAGGATCACGTCGATATACGCGTCCCGCGCGGCCCACGGGTCTTGCAGCAGCGGCGCAGCCGCCTCTTCGTAGGCCGCGGCCACCTTCTCCGCCAGCTGGTCCACCGCCGTGCGCAGGGGCGCCCGCCAGCGCTGATGCCAGCCCGGGGCCGTGCCCGTGCTGCAGCCGCAGTCCGCTCGCCAGCGCTCCACCCCGTGTGCGCAGCTCCATGAGCTGTGCTCGTGAATCTGCACCGCCCACGCCGGGGGATGGTCGGCCAGATACTGGCCATAGTTGGTCAGCTGGGCCCGGCCCGACTGCTCAATAACCGACAGCGCATAGGAGAGCGCCATATTGCCCCACCGATGATGGTGCCCGTAGCTCTCCCCGTCGGTCGCGATGTTCACCAGCTGCGGCGCCTCACGGTCGTCAAAGGGCGCCAGCAGTCGCTCGGCGAAGCGCGCCCCGTCGTCCAACAGCCCCTCAAACGCCACCGCCTGCGAGGTGGGCCCGTCGTAGAAGAACACACTGAGCGCCGCACCCGAGGGCAGGTCCACCCGATACGGCCGGGTCGGGTCGATGGTGCCCCCGGGGGTGTCCCGCCAAGCCTCCTCGCCGTCGGGCCGGCAGCGGGCGGCCTGGGCAGGCGCCAGCACGGTGAAGCGAATCCCCTCCGACGCCAAATCTTCCAGGGTGGCGGTGTCGGCCGCGGTTTCGGGGAGCCACATGCCTTCAGGCATGCGCCCGAACCGCCGGCGGAAATCCCGGATCCCCCAGCGAATCTCCGTAAGCCGGTCGCGCGGGCTGGCCAGTGGCAGGATGACATGGTTGTAGGCTTGGGCCAAGGCGGACCCATGGCCCCCGTAGCGCTCCTGACTCGCGCGATCCCCCTCTAAGATGCGGCGGTACACCTCGGGCGCCTCGTGCTCCAGCCACGCCAGCAGCGTCGGGCCCACGTTGAAGCTCATCCAGGCAAAGTTGTTGACAATGCGCTCGATCTCCCCCGCCCCATTCAGGATCCGCGAGGCGGTGTTGGGCTCGTAGCACTCGTCGGTAATGCGGGCATTCCAATCATGATACGGGGCGGCCGAGTGCTCCTCCTGCACCGCCTCCAGCCACGGATTTTCTCGTGGCGGCTGATAAAAGTGGCCATGAACCAACACACGGCGCGCACCCAACGGCAAGTCCCCTTTTCTCGCTGCTCTCGCGCTTGCGGCCCGCCCGCCCTAGCGGCCCCGGGCCTCCCAGATGGAGAAGTGGGGACCCGGTGCCCTGACAGGCTCCCCCGACCGGGCCTCGTCGGGGAGCATCCGGCCGGGCCCGCCATACCGCCCATCCGTGGACTCCAGCTTCCGCTCCCACGCGCCCGGCCCCCCGGGCAGCGTGAACACCGCGGCCCCCGTGGGCACCCACACCACGGCCACGTGCTGGCCGCCGCCGCGCCGCTCCACCACCAGCGCGCCCGCGCTCGCGCGCGCCGCCACCGTGCTGAGCCGACGCTCGGCCAAGGCGGGCGCGCGGCGCCACGCCAGCAACTCTCTATAATACGCCGACACGCCCGGCTCCTCCCGCCGGGTGAGCCGCGAGTCCACCAGCGCCGCCGCCACCGTGGGGTCCCGGGGA
>JAKADP010000065.1:13122-15905 GCA_021820465.1 Bacillota bacterium | reverse complement strand
CGGGGGCAGCGCGCGGAGCTCCGGCACCATGCGGGCCAGGTTCGCCACCGCGGTGGTGTAGAGCGGCGACGGCGTCCCCGCCGGGGCCGGCAGGGACTGGGCGGCGGCCCACTCGTCCGCAACCGCCTGCGCCGCCTGCTGCAGGCGAGCGCACGCCGCGCCGTCGGGCTGCACCACCCAGGCGCTGTAGCGGGCCAACACCGCCTGCATCGCCGCGGCCAGACGGCCGAAGCGCTGAAACCCGCGCTGCTCGGCGGCCGACAATTCCCGCACGGTGTCCTCGAGGTCCAAGACCCGCCAGGTGAGCCGCACCAGCAGGCGCTCGGCCCGCTTGACGCGCGCCAGCCGCCGGCGCCGCCCCCGCAGCAGCGGGGCAAATCGCAGGCTCTCGGATGCACCCGCCACCACCGCCCGGGTGGCGGCGAGCCGGTCGACCAGCACCTGACCCGTGCCGGCGGGGTCGGGCAGATCGGTGAGCCGCCTCCCGATGAGCATCGACAGGCCGGAGACGGCCTCCACGGCGGCCGGCGTCGCGTCGGGCGGGATCAGGAGGGCGTTCACCAACACCGCCACCAGCGCTCCCAAGATGGTGTCCACGAGCCGGGCCGCCGCGTAGCTGGCCCGGGTGCCCAGCGCCATGACCAGCAGGCCGGTAATGGCCGACTGCGTCACCGCATTGGGCCCCAGCCCCAGCACAGCGGCCAGCCCCATGGCGGTGAGCACCACCAGCGCCACAGACTCCGCCGACACGCCCAGCCAGTGGGCCACGGCAAAGCTCACCACAATCCCGCCCGCCACGCCCAGGATGCGCTGCCCGCCCAAGCTGACCGACTTGGCCACCGTCACCTGAATCGTGAGAATCGCCGCCAGCGGGGCGAAATACGGCCGCGCCCGGCTGAACAGCACCTCCGCCAGCCACCACGACAAGCCGGCCGCCAGCGCTGTCTTCGCCAGCTGCAGGCTCACCCCGGCTCGCGCCAACAGCTGCCGCATGTCCGCGCCGCGCCCCCTTTTCTCGGCTGACTGGTGCCCCCTAATGTTCCCCACGGACCGCCAAACGGCCCGCCGCACTGGCCCCGGCCTGTCCGGTCGTTTACAATAGGCCAAAGGGTTGGCGGCAGGCTTGCCCCAGGTAGGTAGGCAGGCGGCCTCGACGTGGCCGGACAAGGAGCGCACCATGGTGACAGTAGTGGATAAGGCCCGTTTGGGCACGGAGGACCTGGCGGCCCTGGCCCAGCAGGCGCCGCCGCCCACCCCGGCGCCTCGGCCCGAAGGTTTTGCCATCGCGGCCTGGAAGCCGGCAGGTCCGTTTCACCGCCTCTTTGCCGGCGTCTTGGTTTATGAAAGCCCGACCGAGCGGCGCTACTTCATCCCGCACGGCACCCGCGTGTGGAACTGGTCAGACGGGGGCTGGTCGGCTTGGCGGACGCGCCATCCCTCGTTCAAGCGCTTCTTGGCGGGACGCTGGTGGAACGAAACCCTGATGGGCGACCCCGTGTCGGGCCGGTACTATGACGTGGCCTCGCCTCCCTGGTTTCACCCCGACGGAGGGGTGGGCTACGTCGATATGTTTTTAGACGTGCAAAAGCGGCGGGGGCGACTCCGGGTTCTCGACCAGCGCGAGTGGGATGCCTTCCTGCTGGAGCACCCGGTGGATGCCGAGGTGCAAAAGCGCGTGACCGATGCCACGGCCGAAGCCAGCCGCTACGGCGCCGAGGCGTGGCGCAACGCCTGGGATCGCATGGAAGGCGAATGCCGGGCGTGGGTCAAGACCCTGGTGGTGGCCGCCATGGCGGAGGCCGGGGTGAAGCCGGCCCCTCGCGCCCTGCCCCCGGCGGCCCTTAAGGCGGTGCTGGACCGCGTGGGGTCCCGAACCGGCAAGGCGCTGGCGCCCAGCCAGTTCGGGAAAACCCCCGCCGAGCGGCTCCCGCGAGCCATCTACGAGCATCTTACGGCGGTTCCGGCGCCCACGGCGGGCCGTCCTCGGCGGGCTCGGCCTCGGCCCCCCCGCTAGCTGCCGCCTCCGGCCGGCGGCACCAGGCGGCCACCGTGTCGGGCGCCTCCGCTAGGACAAAGTGCCCCACTCCCCGCCACACCGCCGGGTCCACCCCCATCCGCTCCCGCACATGCCGGGGCCCACTCCAGAAGTCAGACTCCCCGGTCGCCACGGCCACGGGACAGCCCACCCCAGCCACCAGCGCGGCCCAGGGCGCGCGGACCATCGCATCCAACTGGGCGCGGCCCGCCGCCTGGGTCGTGCGGGCCATGTCCTCAGCCAGTGCCTGGAGGATATAGGGCGACAGGGCTTGGCTCGTGCCGGAGGCCACAAGGTCCCACAGCCGCCGGGGATCCTCGATCGCCTCTTCCAGCGCGCGGCGCCCCGGGCCGTCGGCCGGCACCATGACCGGCGGCGCCACCAGCAGGAGGTGCGACACCAGCTCGGGCGCCCGGTGCGCCAGGGCCAGCGCCACCAGCGCCCCATAGCCATGTCCCATCACCCTCACTGGGGAATCGGCCAAGTGCTGCACCACCAGCACCGCATCGGCCGCGTCGCGCTCGAGGCCGTACCCGCGGTCAGGCCGGTCCGAGTGGCCGGTGCCGCGGAGATCCAGGGTCACCGCCGCCCCGCTCTCCCGCGTGAGCGGTGGCACCAGCGCCAGAAACCCCTCCCCCGACGCGAGCCAATCCGGCAGCAGCAGCACCGTCCCCGCGTCGCCTGCTCCCCACCGGCTCGCCTTGAGGCGCACGCCGTCGTCCGCCACCACCTGCATGACGCCACCCTC
>JAKADP010000065.1:0-13112 GCA_021820465.1 Bacillota bacterium | reverse complement strand
CCTCCTTTAGGTCCCTGGCATTTAGGTCCCTGGCATTGCCTGCCTTGTCCTGCGAAGGTGTATGCCCGCGGCGCCTGGGACAGTCCTGCCGCCGCGCTCAGGCAGGGATTTCTGGCGTGCAGGGCGAACAGGCGAGAGCGGGCACCCTGCGGTCCGGGTGGCGGGCCCTCCCTTGAGGGGCCGTGAGGAGTTCTCAGAAGGGATGGCGTCAGATGACACGCCGAGATGACATCTTGGAGTTGCTGCAGCACGAGCACCAGCCGCTGCCGGGCTATGCCCTCGCCGAGCGGTTCGGCGTGTCCCGGCAGGTTGTGGTGCATGACATTGCCATTCTCCGCGCCGCCGGCGCCCCGGTGGAAGCCACGCCGCGCGGCTACGTCCTCATGCGGCCGCCCGACGGATTTCACACCACGGTGTTTGCCGTCCGCCACCGCCCGGAAGACACCGCCGCGGAGCTCACCAGCCTGGTCGACGCCGGCGTGTCCGTCCTCGACGTGCTCGTGGAGCATCCCGTGTATGGCGAGATCCGCGGGGCGCTGAACCTTCACTCCCGGGACGACGTCCAAGACTTCATCGACCGCATGACGCTCCAGCATGGGCAGCTCCTGAGCCTCCTGACGGATGGGGTGCACTGGCACACCGTCCGCGCTCGTGACGAGGCTACGCTGGAACGCGGCCGCCGGGCTTTGGCACAGCTCGGGTTTCTCGTGGACGACTCCAATACGCATACGTGACGCCCGCCACCAGAAACCCGACATAGTAGGCCACGTCGGCGCCGCCCCAGGCGCGCGCCACCCAGCCCGTCCAAAGCGTCTGGGACATGAACGGCACCGAGGCGGCCACCCCGACGAGAAACGCGCCGACGCCAGGACCCAGCGCCCTGGGGGCCGCCTGCGGCCGCAGGTGCTCCCAAAACAAGATGGCGAGCCACGGGGCCACCCAATAGGACAGCAGCAGCAGGAAGTTTTCGTACTGCGTGGCAAAGCCCCCGTTGATCCCGATGAGGGTGAGGGCCGAGCCCAAGATGCCGGTCAGCACCGCCGCCTGGACGCGATCGCGCCCAATGCCCAGGGTGAGCGTGGACGTGGCTCCCGTGTACACGTTCAGCACGTTGGCCGTGACGGTGCCCCCCACCACCGCCAAGTACGCAATGGGGGCTAGGTGGCCGGCGCCCGCCGCCAAGAGCCCCATGTCGGAGGCCACTCGAAAGCGGACCGCCATGAGCACGCCCAGCACCATCACGCCAGCGGTGGACGCCAGCGACCCCCAAAATGCGTACCAAAACACCCTCGGGGGCGGAGTGTCCGCTGGGAGATAGCGGGAGTAGTCAGCCGCGTACGGTCCCCAGCTGAACAGATAGGAGGCCGAAATCGCCACGGTCAGGATGGCCATGGGCCAATTGGCGGCCCCGGTGGCCGCCGGGCCCGCCACTCCCGCCGTGTGGACCGCCAAATAGGCGAACAGCAGCAGCAGCACCACGCTGGCGGCCCGCTCCACCCGATGAATCATGTCGTACCCGAAAATTGCGAGCCCCACCTGGACGACAACCATCACGGCGAAGGCCGGCGCCACCGGCCACCTGAAGAGGCTCTGCACCGCTTCGGTGCCCAGCACCGTGTTGACCGCGAACCACCCGGCGCACGACACCCAGTTCAGCAGCGCCGGCAGCTTCACCCCCGCGCGGCCAAACGCGCGCGCAGACTGGGGCAGCGACCCCAGGCCCGTCCGGGGCCCCAGCGCGGCCGCCCCCGCCACCAGCACCGATCCGATGAGCGCGCCCACCACCACCGCCGCCAGCGCCAGCTGCCAGTCCGGCTCCAGCGCGACCGCCAGCACGCCAATGACCCAAGCTGGAAAGCCCAGGTTCGCGGCAAACCACAGCGTGAACAGCTGCGCGGCCCGCCCGTGCCGCGCGTCGGGCGGCACCGCCTCTACCCCACGCCACTCCAGTACTCGTGCCGCCAACCCGTCTCCCCCTGTCTCGATCTGTATTTCCACGTCAGAATCTGTGTTAACACATGTCTTGTCAATAGGGGTGTGACAGAGCCGACGCTGCAAGGCGACCTGCATCGGCCGCTCGAGGTGTGGTACCATTCGCTCCTTGGCGCCCCGGCGACGGCTCGTCTGGCGCGAGGCATGGGGAGATCAGCGGGGGGACGCCGATGTCGGTGGAAAACAGGGCCACGGACTCCACCGCCCCGGAGGAGCAGGCGGTGGCGGATGCGTTTTTCGCGTGGGCGGCGGCCGAGCTGGCTCGGCGCCGCCAGGCGTCGCAGGAATCCCTCGCGCGCGCCCGCGCCGGCCGGGACGAAGCCCGATGGCAGGTGGCGGAGCGCGCCGAAGCGCGCCTGCAGCAACTCACCGCGATGACCACCACGCACCCCCCCTACTTCGCGCGCATCCGCTGCCGGCTGGCGGAGGAGTCCGGCGAGGTGGTTCCGCTGGACGTGCGCGTGAGCAACTTCCCGCGCTCGGAATCGTTCCCGGTGCCGCCGGGCCCACGCGAGATGCTGGACGTCAGCCACCTCACGGCGCTGGCAGACCTCGTGCGCCATCCGCGCCAGCCCACCCTGACCGTGAGCCTGACCGAGCGCCAGCTGCTGCAGGCGGCCGGCACCGGGCGGCTGGAGGTGCTCGATGCGGTGGTGGAGGACGTCGAGTGGGACGGGAGCCGCATTCGCCGCACCGCCCCCCGGTTTGGCGCGGTGTTCGAAGACCGGGTGCGGCGGCGGCTGCAGGGAACGGCCTCCACCAGCCTGGAAGCCATGGCCGACGTGCTGGATCCCGAGCAGAGCCGCATTTTGGCCCAGCGGGACCCTCGCCGCCGCGTGATGCTGCTGGACGGGCCGGCCGGCACAGGCAAGACGGTGGTGGCGGCCCACCGCATCGCCGTGGCGGCTCCCGCCGACCGGCCGGGGCTGTTTGTGGTGCCGTCCGCGACGCTCGCAGCCTACCTCACGCCGGCTCTGCCCCGGCTGGGCCTCGCTCAGGCCGGCACGCGCGTCGTCACCCCTGAGGATCTCTTGGCGCTGGTGGCGCCGGCCTTCCTGCGATGGCGGATCCCGGATCCCCAAAGTGCCTGGCCTCCCGACGGGGTGGCCCGGATCCGGTCGGCGGGTCAAAAGGACCCGGCCCGCTTTTTGGCCGCGCAGCCGGATGCGTTTCGCCACCCCGCCGCGCTGTTGCTCTTGGCCGTGCGCGGCGGCGCCCGGCTGCCGGTGCCTCCCGCGTGGGTGATTGTGGATGAGGTGCAGGCGATGCCGGCGCCAGCGCTGGCTGCGCTGGGGGACCTCGCTGCCTCGGACGCCTGGTGGGTGCTGGCCGGCGACCCCCTGCAGGCCGACCGGGACCCATTTGTCTGGGCCGACGCGGCGAAGCTTTTGGGCCCGGGCCGCGGCGCTCCCCAGCGGATGTCGCTCCGCCAGGCGTACCGGCTGCCTCCGGCGATCCACGGCGCGGCTGCCGCGCTGCGCCAGCGCCTGGCGCCCGACGCGCCCGCCAGCACGAGTGTGCGCTGGCATCCCGTGCCCGGGGCTGTGCGCCGCTGGCCCGTCTCCTCGCCGCCCGCCGCCGTCCTGGCAGATTGGCTGGCCATGGCCCGCCGCGCGTCGCCGTCCGGCACGATGGCCGTCATTGTGCCGGACCAGATGCCATCCCCCGACCTTGCGTCGCTGGGTCGCGCCTTCGACGCGCTCGGGGTCGTGCCCGAGCGGCTCACCGACGACCCCGTGTACCGAGGCGGCGTGGTGCTGGCCCCGCTTGCGCGCCTGCGCGGCCTCGAATTTGACGCCGTGCTGATTTGGGACGCCAGCGGCCGCGCCTACCCGGACACGCCCGAGGCGGGCCGGCGCATGTATACCGCGCTCACGCGCGCCCGGCGGCTGGCGGTGGCGCTGGTCAGCGCCACCGACCCCATGAGCCCGTGGGTGGCGGACTGGCCCGTCCTCGAATCGGCGGCGACTCTCGGGACGAGCTAGTGGGATACCATACAGGGGCAGGCGCCGAGCCGCGCCGGGGAACCTTAGGGCAGCGGCCGGCCCCCGTGCCCAGGACGACGCACGCCCCCGCACTCAATCGATCGATCGAAGGAGGCAACCGCCGATGGCGACGCCGCTGACGCTGGTGACCCACGACCACTGCTTGGACGGTGCCACGTGCGCCGTATTGGGTTTGGCGGCGGGCATGCTCCCGGCTTTTGTGTATCCCGACGGGGCGGCGGCCTTCCTGGCGGCGCTGCCGCCGGACCGCCCCGTGGTGCTGGCCGACGTGTCCTTTCCGGTGGACGTATACCCACGCGAAGCCGACCGGCTGGTGGCTCTCATTGACCACCACCAGTCGGCGCTGCCGCTGGCGGATCGGCCGCGCGTGCACATTGATCAGCGGCACTGTGGCAGCACGCTGCTGTATGAGTGGCTCACGGCCACTGGCCGCCTCGCCGCCGACGAGGCGCGCTGGCGCCCGCTGCTGGAGCCGGTGGACGACTACGACTTGTGGCGTCCGGACCATCGGGCCGGCCAGGCGCTGAACCGCCTCAGGATGGCGCGGGGCTGGGAGTGGTTCCGCGATAAGTTTCGCGATGGCTGGTCGCCCCTGACGGAGGACGAGCAGCAGCAGCTGGCCCAGCTGGAAGCTGACGAAGAGGCGTTCATCGCACGATACGTGGAGCGCACCGAGCTGTTTCCCGCCGGGCCACATCGGTTCGCCGTGGTGCGGCTCGAGGAAGAGGGCGCCGTCAACGAGCTGTCGCATCGGCTGCTGGCCGCCCACGATTTGGCCGCCGTGATCGCCATCAAGCCGGACGGGCGGCTGTCGTGTCGCACGAGCCCCCAGCTGGACGCCGCGCGCTTCATGGAAGCCGGGTTCCAGGGCGGCGGGCATCCGCGGGCGGCCGGGGGCCGTCTGCCGGCCGGCACCCAGCCCGCGGACGGCGCGGCCTGGGTCAAGGCCCAGGCCGTGCGGACGGTGGCCGAGCAGGGTCTGTGAGTCACGAGGGTCGGGGAATCGGGAGCACCGTCACCAGCGTCCCGTAGTGCATGTAGCCGTACACCACTTTGGCCGTGGCGATGGGCAGCTCCACGCAGCCAGCGCTTTGGGGAAACCCATAGCGCTGGCGGGGGAAGCCATGCACCGCGTCATTGCCCTTGAAGTAGTTGACCCACGGCACGTTTGGATAGTAGTAGGAGCGGCCGGTGCTGGGGTCGAACCCGCGCATGGACTGGCTCGGGTAGCGCAGAAACACCGGGAAGGTGCCCACGTGCGTCACGCCGGGCGGCTTGGCGGTGTTGGCCAGCGAGTTGACCACCAGCTGGCCATTGAACCAGAGGCGGAGTCGCTCCGGGGTGCCCTGCGACACCTGCACGTACGTATATCCTTCGGTGTTTTGGTCCCCGGCGGCCAGCTTGGCGTCCAGGTCCCTCCAAAACAGCGCGTTGGTGGGCGTTTGGACCGGCAGGCCGGTCTCGCGCTCAAACTGCCACACCGCCCCTGTCGTCAGCACATTGGGCCGCCCGGCGGTCCAGAGGGCCGTGAGCGATGGAGGCAGGGGGTAGCGCCAGACGAAGCGTCCCACGCCTGGCGCCAGCGCCACCCAGCGCAGGGGCAGGTAGCCCAGCTGCGCTAAATCGCGCTGCAGGGCGAGGATGGTCGACCCGACGGGCACGGCGCTCCACGACAGCGCCGCCGGCGGTGACCACGCCTCCCAGGGTGCGCCGCGCGTTTCCACGTCCACCACGCCGTGCTGAGCCTCCGCCGCTTCGCCCCGGATGTCCCGGTCGGGCACCACCGCCAGTGGGCGGGGCGCCAGCCCCCGGACCTGCCCGGCGCGCGTGAAGGCGGCCAGCACGGCGGCACCCGCCGCCACTGCCTCGTGGTGAAAAGCCAGCGCCGGTGCCGGGGGCGTCCGGACGTGCTGCGACAGCACCCGGACCTCCCCAGGCGCCCAAGCCAGCCACGCGGGAGTGGACACGGTCACCCGGACATCGACCCGCACCCCGGCGGGAATCGGCGTGCGAGGCGTGAGGGACCCGGCGGGCCCCACGGCCAGCGCCGCTTGGTGCCGCCCCCACGTCACGATGGCGGAGTCCACCTGCGTGGCGCCCTCGAGCGCGATGTGCGCCAGCGAGGATCGCCCGGCCGCCAGCTGCGCGGACGGCCGGAGCGTGCCAAACGCCACCAGCCAGGCAAAACCTATCAACACGACGCTGAGGCGGCCGCCGCGCACGCGGCGGCGCCGTCGCCCTTGGGGCCCACGTCGCACGGCCTGTTTCACGCCTCATGCAACGCTTCTCGCGTCCGGGGGGTTGCGGTCTCACGAAAAACCTTTAACGCCACATGCCGCGACCGCGTGGGGCAGGCTCACAGAAGGCGCTGACCTACCCGCCGGGAGCCACGAGGCTTGCGAGAGCGGCCTCCACGCGGGCCAGGGACAGGTGCTCGCCGGTGACGTCCACGTACACATGCGGGCGCACTTGCATGACGGCGCTGGCGGCGGGGGTGCCCCCCAGGGTCCAGCGGGCCACCTCGGCGGGGCGCCCGTCCAGCATGATGCGGCGTGCGTGGGGCGCCGGGTTGGCGAATCGGGGCGACTCAATTTCCTCCACGTCCAGGGTCCAGCCCGCTCCGCGGTACTCCAAGCCCACCCAGTGCCAGTGCCCCTGCCCATGCACGGAGACGGTGACCTGAGCGGGGCCCGGCAGGATGGGCCGGCCCAGCGGCACCATCACCAGCGCCTCCACGATGGGGTGGCTCGCGCTCGACGACACGGCGGGCACTCCGCCCCCCACCCCGCCGGCCGTCCACGGGCTCGCCTTGATGAGCGCCCCCACGGCCACGATGGCGGCCGCTCCCGCGGCCACGTGCACCCAGCTCACGCGCACCCTCCCCTCGGGAACCTGTGCTTGTTTCTCTTCCGAGCCCACGGCGCGGGCAGCCGCTAGCGCAGTGCCGCGCGAATGGCCTCCAAGAGAGCCACGGTGAAGGGCCACCGTGGGTCGGCGGTCGGGTCGTCGTCGGGACTAAACACCGGTAGGCTGCGCGGGGGTTTGGACTTGTCGTGCACCACGGCTCGCCTCCGTCCTCCTGGGAAGGAACCCGCCTGGTCCCGATGTCCTCGGAACGGATCTTCTTGGAACGGATCTTCTGGAAGACGCCTGAGGCCACTATACCGAGCGGGCCGCCGCCCGGCAATTGGGAAGAATGGCGGCCACCCGCCGCGGCAGCGCAACACTGGTGGCCCGGAAAGAATTTGGGGGCCGTGGGCTGGACAACGCACCGGCTGGGCGGCCCGTCGTACCGTGTATTGCCCATGGGCAACAAAGTGATCCCCGGGCAACAGGCGGCATCACGGGACACACAGCGAAGGGGGCATCCCGCGTGCAGGAATGGCGGCCTCGGGCCCGGGACGACGACATGGAGCGGGAGGGCCGGCAGCACGATCGGCTGGCGGTCGAGCGCGCGCGCCGGCGGGGGTCGCTGAAACTCTTCTGGCTCGTCCTCGGCCCCGGTGTCCTCGTGATGCTGGGCGAGAACGATGCCCCCAGCATGCTGTCGTATTCGGCGACCGGGGCACGGTTTGGTGTGGGCTTCTTCCTGCCGTTTGTCATCCTGACCTTCGCCATGGCGTTCGTGGCGCAGGAAATCACCGTGCGCCTGGGGTCCGTCTCGCAGGCGGGGCATGCGGAGCTGATTTACCGGCGCTTCGGACGCTTCTGGGGCCACTTTGCCATGGGCGACCTGCTGGTGACCAACTTCCTCACCCTGATTACCGAGTTTGTCGGCATGGTGGCGGGCGCGGGCTTTTTTGGGATTCCCCCCGTGGTGGCGGTAGCCACGGGACTGGGCTTAAACATCGTGGCGGTCCTGTGGCACCGCTACTGGTCGTGGGAGCGGGTGGCGCTGGCAGCGGCCCTGGTCAACCTGGTGTTCATTCCGGTGGCCATCGCCAGCCATCCCCACTGGGGAGCTTTGGGGCATGCCGTCCTGACCTGGACGCCCATGCCGGCCGGGGGCCTGGACTCCGCCAACCTGACGCTGCTGCTGGCGGACATCGGGGCCACCATTACCCCCTGGATGCTGTTTTTCCAGCAGGGGGCGGTTACCGACAAGGGCCTCACCCCGCAGGACCTTCCGCACGGCCGGCTGGACACCGCCTTAGGCGCGGCGCTGGCCGCCGCAGCCGGACTGGCGGCCATCGTGGCCACCAGCGTCCTGTTCACGCATGGCATGAACGCCAGTCAGTACGGGGCTGCGCAATTTGCCCAGGCGCTCCGCCCGTTTGTGGGGCACGCCATGGCGGCGCTGTTTGCCATTGGGATTGGGGAGGCCGGCCTCATCGCCTCGCTCACCATCTCCAGTGCGTCCGCCTACGCCGTGGGCGAGGTCACCGGGGCACCCCACAGCCTGAACCTGTCCGTGAGGCGCGCCCCGGTATTTTACGTCGTGCTGCTGGGCCTGGTGGCGCTGGCGGGCGCCATCGTGCTGCTGCCAGGCTTTCCCCTGGAAAGCGTGGTCATTGTGGTGAACGTGATCGCGGTGCTGACGATGCCGCCCGCCATAGCGTTTCTGCTGCTGCTGGTGAATGACCGCGCGGTGGTGGGCGCCCATCGCAACACACCGCTCTTGAACGGGCTGGGCATGTTCGTGGGGGGGCTTCTGACCGCCGCCGGCATCCTCTATGCGCTGACGGCCCTCTTCCCCACCGCGCCTCTCTTGACCATCCTGCACCTGTAACCCGAACGAGCCACCGGCCCTTGTCCTATCGAAGGGAGTGAGTGTGATGCAGGCCACGCATCCGCTGGCGAAGCGGCGGGCGGGCGAGCCCCAGGCCCTGGGAGACGGGGACGTCCTCGCGTATCACCGCGCCGCGCGCGAGCAGTTGGAACGACTGGGGCCCGGCTCCCTGACCCGCGGCACCCGCGTGCTGCTGTGGGGGCTTCGGGCCTACGTCGTCTTTATGGCGCTGGTCGTGGCGCTGCAGGTGGCCCACACCTGGCACTGACGGGCCAGACTTTTTCTCGCCTCGTGCAAGAGGGAAGCGCCCTGCGAAGGCGAAGTCCCCGATGAGGAAGCAGCGTGCATGCGCTCAGGTCCAACGGCCGGCTCGGCGGTCGGCGCACGCTGCAGCCGGGCGGCGAACAGGAGGCGGCAGCGATGCGAGTGGGTTTCATTATGGAGGAGCCTGATCCGGCTCTGGTGACCGAGCCCGATACCCCGGTCGATGTGCTGGCCTGGATGCTGCGGCGCGACGCCGGGTCGTTTGTGGCCGTGGTGGACAGCGAGCGGCAGTGGCTGGGGGCGGTCCGGGCCAAAAACTGGCGGCCCGGCCAAACCCTGCAGGACATCATGACTCCCAAGGAGCGCGTGCCCCAGCTGGATCCGGACGACACGCTGGACGCCGCCCGCCGGCTGGCGGCTCGGTTTGAGGACTGGCCCATCATCCCGGTCATTCGCGGCACGACGCTGGTGGGCGCGCTGCGCGTGGCGGACCTTCCCGACGAGGCGCCCACCCCGCTGCCCGACTGGTCCGTGCCCGTCGAGGTGCTGCAGCAGCAGTTGGTGGCAGCCATGTTCTCGGGCCTCTTGCTCCTGGATCCCGAGGGCCGGGTGCGGCTTTTGAATCCGCGCGGCGGGGAGATCCTGGGGGCCGACCCCGCAGCGTTGTTGGGACGCCCGTATGCCGAGGTGGCCCAGTACATGTTCCCCCACATGTCTCAGTACCTGTCTCAAAGCGTGGTGCCGCGCGTGCTGGCCAACAAAGTGGAGCGCCAAACCGTGACGCTGCCCCTCGTGAACGGGCGGGACGTGCTGTTCCACGTCAGCGCCGTGCGCGATCAGCGCCGCCTCGTCGCCGTCCTGATTACGTTTGCCGACGTCACCCAGCTGCACGAGGCGGAGCGGCGCGCGCGCCACGAAGCCGAGGAGGCAGAGAAGGCGTTTGGCCTCACGCTGCCCAACAGCAAAGTGGAGGCGAAGCTCAAAAGCTCCCCCGAGTTCCAGGACATCTTCGACGCGGCCAGCGGCACGGCCACGGTGACGGCGGTCATTCCGGACGGCACGTATCGGCACGTCATCAATGGCCTGAGAATTATGGCCGAGCTCAACACGCTGGGGCTGTTTCAACTGGTGGGCTTGGACAAGGACACGCTGGTGTCGGCGTTTATCTTTCACGACCTCGGCAAGGAGCAGCCGCGCCTGGCGCTCGGGCAGAAATTTCGGCCCGCGGACACCTTCGAGCCCAGTCGGCGGCACGCGGAGCGCAGCGCCGACTGGGCCGTGAAGTACTATCACGTGCCGGACGACGTGGCAGCCCTCATTCGGCACCACCACACTCCCTTGGCTGACCTGCCCGCCGAGTTCCCGACCGCGCTGATCCCCATGCTGCGCATCATGCAGCTGGTGGACGGGCTGTCGGCCGGGCTCACGCGGCGGCTGTCCGCCGTGGGGCCCTTTCAGCTGGAAGGGACGTCACTCACCGTCCGGGAGTACAACCGCGACGCCCGCTACCATCGGTCGTATCGCTTAGCGGTGCTGAGTGGCCGGGAGCAGATCCTCCACGAACTCAATCCCGATCCCCCCCTGCTGGGCGACCTGGAGAGGGCCAGACCCGTGATGCGCTAGCGGGAGAAAAGCTATCAGCCCAGCCGGGGCATTTCATGGCGCGCCCGGGGGCACCAAGCGGGTGGCAGGACGCTGTCCCGCAGCGCCCTCCCGCCTTGCTGGTGCGTTTCACCGTGCATTTTGACCCTATGTTTTGATCGCACGGTCTCCGGGCCCGTTTTCATGGTACGTTGGCCCCGTCAGCTGCCGCAGCAGCTGCCACCACATAGGCGGACGCCCGTCGGCCGAAGGGAGTGCCCTCATGAACATAGAGAGTCTTTGGGGAATCGCCACCTGGGGTGACCTTGCGTGGGACCCGATCCGCGACCGCCTGTACTTCACGGAATCCCGCCAGGACAAAGCCCAGAATCGTGCCACCCACCACCTGATGATGGTGGAGGCCGGACCAGACGCCACCCCCGTCCCGCTGACCGCCGGCCCGTCGGACACCGCCCCCGCCCCGTCGCCGGATGGCCGCTGGCTGGGCTTTCTCTCCCGCCGATCGGGCTCCAGCCAGGTGTGGCGCCTGCCGCTCGAGGGCGGCGAGGCGCGCCAGGTGACCGCGATTGCGGGAGGGGTGCGCCAGTTTCGCTGGGCACCCGGGAGTGATGCGCTGGTGGCGGTGGCGCACATCCGGGATGGGCGCGTGGACCCCGAGGCCAAAACCCCGGACCCCGGACCCGACGCGCCCGACAGTGTGCTGGACGAGCACTACAACCGCGACGTGCGCCACATCACCCACCATCACTACAAGTTGGATGGCGAGGGCTTCTTCGATGCCGGCCGCAACCAACTCGTGTGGGTGGACGTCGAGAGCAAAGCCACCCGCCTGCTCACCGACGGCCGAGACAACTATGCGGAGCCGGTGTGGCATCCGGACGGCCGCTCCCTCTTCTGCCTGCACCGGTTCTATGACCCGGAGGGGGCCCACCCCGGCCTCACCCGCGTGGAGCGCCGCCCGCTCGACGGGTCCGCCCCCACGATCCTGCCGCTGCCCGACTGGTCCATCTCCAGCCTCGCGGTGGACGCCGACGGCCAGCGGATCGCGTTTTCCGCCACCGACCCTGAGGACCACGGCTACGGGCTCACCGTCCTGTATGCGTTTGACCTGGGTTCCGAGAGGCTGGTGGACCTGTCAAGCGCCACGGACCGGCCGGTGGGCGACCACAGCGGCAGCGACATTCCCGTGCGGTCGGGCGCCTGCCCGGTGTGGCAGGGAGACGACGTGCTGTGGCTGCTGTCGGATGAGGGCCGGGTCCAGCTGGCCGCGTTCTCCACAGCCCCTGAGTCCCAGGGAGGCGGCGTCACGCGGATCGCCGACCAGCCCCGCGTCGTGTATGACTTTGCCGTGCGAGGCAGCCAGATGGCGCTGGGTGTGGCCGATTCCACTCACCCTTCAGGATTGGTCGTCGGGCCGCGAGACCGGGTGGACCAAGCCGCCCCCCGGTGGGCGCCGGTGCCATGGGGCGCCGACGACGGGCCCGTGGCGCCAAGCGACTTTTGGGCCACGGAGTCCGACGGCACGCGGGTGCACACGTGGTGCCTCCTGCCGTCCGCCGCGAGCGGCCAAGTCCCCACGGTGCTGGAGATTCACGGCGGCCCCGCCAGCATGTATGCGTATCGATACTTTCATGAGTTCCAGTGCCTCGCGGCCGCGGGCCACGCCGTGGTGTATTCGAACCCTCGGGGCTCTGTGGGGTACGGCCGAGAATTTGGCCGGTGCATCATGGGACAGTGGGGTGACCGGGACTACCGCGACGTGATGGCCGCCCTCGACGCGGCGCTTCAGCGGGTGCCGGAACTGGATCCCCAGCGGCTGGGCGTGGCGGGCGGAAGCTACGGCGGGTTCATGGTCAACTGGATCGTCTCGCACACCGATCGGTTTCGCGCCGGGGTCACCATGCGGTCGGTGGTCAACCGCCTCTCGGCCATGGGCTCGAGCGACATGGGATGGCTCCGCGTCCCGCAGTATGGCACCGGGCCCTGGTGGGAAGACATTGAGCCCTACTGGCAGCAGTCGCCGCTGCGCTATGCGTCTGCCATTCACACGCCCCTCCTGATCGAGCACCAGGAGCAGGACTACCGGCTTCCCATTGAGCAGGGGGAGCAGCTGTACAACGCGCTGAAGTACCTAGGGCGCGAGGTCGAACTGGTCATCTATCCGGGCGAGTCCCACGGCATGAGCCGTGGCGGCAAGCCCTGGCACCGCATTCACCGCCTGCATACCATTGTCGACTGGTTCCACCAGCACCTCTAGGCCGCTTTAGGCCGCTTTAGATCTTTAGAGGGCGATTCGGAAACACCAGCGGCGGGAGGATAGAGACCCCAGCCCCCCGCCGCCCGGCCCTCGTGGCCTGGAGCGACAGGCCACCGCGGCATGGCCGCGCCATCGGCTGCCGCGGCTTGGTCCCGGCCCCGAGGGCGTTGGCCCACGCCGTCGGGGACTCATGTCCGCGCCTACCCCAGTCGACTGGCGAGGGTGGCCCCATCAGGGCTGCCCCAGCCGGTCACCGCATTCC
>JAKADP010000157.1 GCA_021820465.1 Bacillota bacterium | reverse complement strand
CGACGATTCTCCAGAACGGCACGCCAGACGATTGGCGGGCCCTGGATTGGGACGCGCTGGTGCCGATTTTGGACACCGTGCCGGTCTTTGGCCGGGCGGCGGAGTTTTGGAGCGTGTATCGCAACCGGGAGGTGTCCCTCATGAACCCGTCGGCGCAGGTGATTACAGAGGATCATCGGCGCATTCTCCGCATCGCGGCCGAGGTGCTTGGGCCCCACGGTTTCGAGCTGGCCGGCGGGACGGCGCTGGCGGCGGGCTACTTGGGCCACCGGAAGTCTGAGGATCTCCATCTTTTCACCAGCGAGGCGTTCGACGCGCCCGAGCTGGTGCGGGCGTTGGCGGATCGATGCACGGCCGCTGGCCTCGCGGTCGGAGCGGTTGAGCGCCGAGCCCCCACGCATGTGCGGGTCGGCGTTAACGACATTCGCGTCGAGCTTGCACGCGATGCGCCTTTTCGCTTGGACCCCTCGACACAGTCGCTGGAGGGCCTGCCCCTGCGGTCCCTGCGCGACGTGGCCGCCGACAAGACCTGGGCGCTCTTTGACCGCGCGGCGCCCCGCGACCTCGTGGACGTCTTTCAACTCACGCGCACGCACTACGACCTCAGCGAGTTGATGGCGCTGGCTCGGCAGAAAGACGCGGGCTTTCAGCCGGTATGGCTGGCCCGCGCGATGCAGCGGGCGGCTCGCGTGCGGCCGGAGGATGTTGAGATGTTGGTGCCGCTGGACTTTAACGAACTGAATCGCTTTTTTCTGGATGCGGCTGCCCGACTGCTGGCCCGCCATCTTCATGAACCTGACGCAGGTCCGCTGCTGTCGTAGCACCGAGCGGCGGACACCCGATCCCCTGATGCGCAGGCTGCGCCCACGCCGCGGTCGTCGCACTCCTGTGCTCACCGCCGCCGAGTGTCTGGTGCGCGGGCCTGGTGGCCGCCGGGTTGTGCTGGCCGGGGAGCGCGGCTCGGCAAAGTGTTCGGTCCTCCCGCTTCTTGCTCCGCGATGCCGCGACCTGCGTCAGCCCTTCGTGTGGTGGCACGTGCCGGTGGTGCATGGCCCGGACCATTGGCTTGCCACCGTGCCCAATCTCCAGGCGTGGTGGTTATTCTTGGATGGGAGGAGGGGCCCTTCCGGTGACGATCCCCGTTTGGGCCACGGCGTCCTAGCCGTCGAATCAGGCCGGTGCGGCCTTTCTGCACAGGATGACCCTCCGGGTCTGCCTGATGGCCGCGTATGAGGCCCAAGTCCCCTCGACGACGCGGTGACCACGGCGGCGGCTAGCGAACGGCAGTGGGCCCGCACGGTGTAAGCCGGCCGGTAGAGGGGTCGCCCTGCACCTTGCGGCGTATAGCGCGGACAGGGCGCGTGGGACTCGCGCGGTCAAACAAGGTGAGCCTTTGCAGCCGCCACGGAGCAAACGTCACGCGGTCATCGGAAAGCGCCCCCTCGACCACTTCGCATTGCGAACCCTTGGCGTAGGGCCAGGAGCCGCTAAATCACAGGCGACGGGGGGATCGGCGGCGCATCCCCATCACGTGCGGGCATCGCTAGCACCGATATCCGCCTCCAGGCCCGGCCTCCCCTTGGGGGCTATCCTGGACGGGTTCTCGCGTTATGTGGTGAGTGGGAAGCTGTCCAAGCCCCTCTCGCTGCCGGTTGTGCAACAGACGGACGAGCGCCCCCTGGCGCCGCCCGGCCACGAGTCCACAGTCGCCGGTGACGAGAAACCGGGCGCGGGCGTTGTGGGCGGTGGCCAGAATCCAGTCGGCCTCCGCATGGGTCACGACGCCCACGACCCGCTCCGTGATCGGCTGGAGCACGGTGGCCCGTTTCAGGAGCGCGAGAAACTGCTGCGTCCGGTCCGGTCCGAGCCGCGTGGCAAAATACGGCTTGGCGAGCGTGCGTGCCACTTCCGCCAACAGCGGCTCCGACACGTACACCTGAAAGCGGCCAGTCAGCCAGCCTTCCCGGATGATCGCCAATGCCCCGCGTTCCGCTCGCACCGACGACACCAACACGTTGGTATCCAGGACCACGCGGGTCATGCGGAGGGCGCGCCGTCCTGGCCGGCCCGGATCTCCTGCACGGCCTGCGCCACTTCGCGGTCGAATGCTTCCGGCGGGACATCTTGAAACTGCTGGCGCATGTCATCCATGGCCCGCCGCAGTTCGGCCAGGCGGCGGTCCCGCTCCTCCAACCACGCAAGATCTTGTGCGCTCACCACGCCGACCACCGGGATGCCGCTCTTTTCCACGACCACGCGGGTCTTGTCGCGGGAGACTTCGTTCACCACTTCGCTCCAGCGTTGCCGCACGTCAGATGCCTTAAGGACTTTATACGCGCTCATCGGACCCTCCTCCGATTGTACGAACGATTGTACGAAATCGTACAACGCCAGTATACCGCCGATGGCCCGTTCCGCCCGTAGGCGAAACGCGTGCCACCTGTGGTCCCGCCCGGAGTGCCCTCCGCTTCCCCATTATCCCATTTCCCCAAACGGGGCACGCGATGAGGACCCCCCGGTGAGCGCCCCACGGGGCCTTGTCTGCGAAGAGAATCCCGTCATGGAGTTACGTTGGAATTGTGGACACCCCGAAAAGGGGACGGTCTACAATTCCAACGTAACTCCACTCCCCAAATAGGTTCGTGTTCCTTCCCTGTCTGTTTTCGCTCCCCCAGAATGGCCGAAAGTTGACGGCGTTGCCCGCCGTCGTTTGCTGGGCTAGACTGGCCAGAAAGCCCTCCAGGCAGACAGGAAGCGCCCGGGGTACGTGACTGCTTACTCAAGGCAGTCCCCCGGGCGCCTGGAACCTAGACTGTGGTCATTATAACCGATTACACGCTCGACCCGCGCGCGGAGCCCAATCTTTTTCTGTGCGGAGTGCGACCGTGAGCCCGTGCCCGGTGTGTGCCGGCCGGTTAGTGGTGGCGGGCAGTCGGCGGCGGACGCGGCTGACGGCCGACGGCACGCGCCAGGTGCTGGTGATTCGGCGCTGGTACTGCCCCGCCTGCCGCCGCTGGGTGGCGTCGCTGCTGCCCCCGGTGAACTAGCTCCTCCGTCCCCACGGCCCGCAGCCGGG
>JAKADP010000064.1 GCA_021820465.1 Bacillota bacterium | reverse complement strand
GGCGGCGCGGTGCGCGGCATAGGCGGGGCCATTGGACTGGGGCTGGTGGGTGTCGTCGTCACGCTGTACTGGCTCAGAATGCGACGGGAGCGCTGGCTCATCAAAGCTGAGGAGCAGCTGCCCGACTTCTTTCGCAACATCTCGTCGTCGATGCGCGCGGGATCGTCGTTTGGGCAGTCCCTGGCGGTGGTGGGGCGGGACACCCCGGAGCCCCTGGGACCCGAGATTCGTCGCCTCGCGCGTCGGGAGGCTTTGGGCTTTACGATGGAGCAGGCTCTGAACGAACTGTCGCAGCGGGTGCCCAGCAAAGACCTGAATCTGGCCATTGTGGCGATTCAGGTGCAGCGGGACGTGGGCGGCGCCCTGTCGCCGCTGCTGAACAGCATCGTGGATACGATCGAGTCGCGCCAGCGCCTGAAGTCGGAGATTCGCACGCTGACGGCGGCGGGCCGCATGAGTGGCTGGATCCTCACCGGCCTCCCGGTGGCACTGGGCTTTGTCATTTGGTTCATGGACCCGAGCTACATGGCACTGCTGTTTTCAGAAACGATCGGGAACATTATGATCGCGTACGCGGTGGCCTCGATCGTGGTGGGTTCGGTGGTGATCAATCGCATGGTGAAAGGACCAGACCTGTGAACGCGGAAATATGGGCCATTGTGGCGGGTCTCGGGGTGGCGCTGGGCATCTTGGGATTCCGGCAGTTTGCGGCCGACCTGAGCACCCTGCGGCGGCAGACGCACTTGGTCCGCCGCCTGGGCGGGACGCTCCAGGTGCGGGCCGTCGAAGACGAGCTGGAGCTGTCGTTTGCTGAGCGCATTGTCCAGCCCATCCGCGACCGATTGGTGCGGTCGCTGGGCAGTCGCCTCGTGCCGGCGAAGGCACAGGAAGAGTTGTCGCGGCGGCTTAAGATGGCCGGCGTGGACCGGTCGCCGCTCGAGTTTGGCTTAATGCGAATCGTCACTGCGGTGGTGCTGATGGCTGCGGGCTTTATGCTGGCGGCGCTGGGCATCCTGCCCGCAGCCGACTCGCTCTTGGTGCCCCTGGCTTTGGGCGCGCTGGGCTACCTGATTTTTGGCGTGCGCCTCAATACGGCCTATCGCAAGCGGCAGGAAGCCATTGAGCGCAACTTGCCGGAGGCGTTTGACCTGCTGTCGGTGTGTGTGGAGGCCGGGCTGTCGTTTGAGGCGGCGCTGCGGCGGTCGGCGGTGCACCTGCCGGATGCCACGGGCGAGGAATTTCAGCGGGCGGTGGCGGATCTGCAGGTGGGGATGACTCGGCTGGAGGCGCTGCGCGCGCTGGCGGATCGCACACGCCTGGAGGACCTGATGCGCTTTGCCGTGCTGATGGGCCAGGCGGATCGCACCGGAGCGTCGATTTCGGGCGTCCTGCACGCGCAGGCGGAGCGCGTCAAGGAGCGGCGGGTGTTTCGGGCTCGGGAGCAGGCGGCGGCCGTCCCGGTCAAAATCTTGTTCCCGATGGTCATGTTTATCTTTCCGGCTCTATTTATTGCCATATTGGGCCCAGGCATGCTCAGCATCATCCACTCCGGGTTGTGAGGCCCGTGAGGGTCGTCCGCGTGGACGACGGCCAAGTGGTGGCGCCGCGGGGCGCCTACTGCGAGACGGCCCGCGAGCGGACACGCGGGCTGTTGGGCCGCACGGGCCTCGACCCGGGCGAGGCCTTGGTGATCCCCACGCAGTCCGTCCACACGTTTCGCATGCGCTTTGCCATTGACGTGGTTTATGTCGATGGGCGGGGGCGTGTCCTCGGGGTGCATCACCGCGTTCCGCGAGGACGCATTCTTCCGTGGAGGCTCCGGGCGCACGCGGTGGTGGAGCTGCCGGAGGGGCAAGCCGCCGCTCTCGCGATCGCGCCCGGCCAGATGCTGACATGGCGGCCAGTTGAACCGCCCAATCCGGCGGACTACAATGAGCGTGCGCCGAGTTAGGGGAGGTTCCTGGTTGTTGACTTTTGTCAGGGCGACCCGCGAGGACAGCGAGCGTATCCGCGCGTTTCTTGAGGGAGCGTCTTCCGTCGCAGATATTAGCGACGAGTTGGTAGACGATTTTGCACGGCACTTGGACGGACGGTCCGTGGGCGGGCTGTACTTGGCCACCGAGGACGGCACGATTCTGGCGACCTGCGTCATCACGGTTGTGCAGGCGCACGAAGCTTATCTGTCGGGGATCCGCGTGCTGTCCGAGCGGCAGGACCCGGATGTCACGGAGGAGTTTGGGCGGTTCCAGCTAGAGGAGGCCGGCCGTCTGGGGGCCGATGTGGTGCGCGTGCTGGTTCACGTGGACAACGCCGCCGCCCATCAGCTGCTCCAGGAAAAGCTGGGCTTTGAAGTGGTGGACCAGTGGGCGGTGGGGGAAATCAACCCCATTCCCACACCCAATGGCGCCACGCGGGACGCCGGGCCGGCCTGGGCCGTGGACCGCGAGCGACTTACCGCCTTCCTTAAGGCGCAGGGCGGCGTGGGGCTGTGGAGTGGCGGCCGTGAAACCGAGGTGAAGTCGCTGGCGCTCTCGGAGTTGCTGAAGCGCGTCGAGGCGGGTGGGGTGTCGCTGTCGCCCAATGAAGGGGCCATCGAGGCTTTGGCGCTGACGCGCGTGCAGACTCGCGAGGTGCTGCACATCGAGTACCTGAAGGACTTGGGCCATCGCCTGTCCACGCTGCTGGACCATCTCTGGAGTGAAGCACGCGCGTGGGGCGCCAGCCGGTGCCGATTCGGGGTTTCGCTGGGGATGGCGGAGCGGCTTCGGTCCATCGTGCCCAATACGGAAATCACGTGGAGAGGCTTGGTGCTGGAGCGCCGCCTGCCCCTAAATCCCTCAGAAGGTTGACCGGCCGGTGAGGCGGCGGCCGGAGCGGCGCCGCGAATGGCAGGCGTGGCTCACCGCGTGGCGCGCGCTTTGGCCCGACTTGCTCTGGTCGCGCGTGGCCCTCGTGGCCGTCGGGTTTGTGGCCTTGGCTTTCTTCCCGTGGATGTATGTCTCCCCCACCTACAACGTGAGCCGCGACCCCGTGGTGCTGATGTTCACGCGCTGGGATGCCATGTGGTACATCGACATTGCCCGGCGGGGATACTGGTTTAAAGCGCTGGCGTTTTTTCCTCTCTATCCCGCGGCCATCGCGGCGGTCCGGTGGATCACCGGCGCCAGCGCTGCGTGGAGTGCCCTCATCTTGTCCAACCTGGCCCTCGTCGGCACGGTGGTCGTCTTTTGGCGCTTAGTGCGCGAATACTATGGTGGGCTGGTCGCCAGCCGCACGGTGCGGTGGCTCTTGCTGTTCCCCACCGCGTTTTTTCTCTCGGCCGCTTATACGGAGTCGCTTTTTCTGTTGGGCGTCCTCTTGACGTTTTGGCTGGCAGGACCGCGCCACAAAATTTGGTGGGCGGGTCTCACCGGATTCTTGGCCGCCCTGACGCGAAACCAAGGCGTCCTCTTGGTCGTTCCTCTCTTGGGCGCCTATTGGCAAGCCTGTCGTGCGGACGTGGCAGCCCCGCGGATCTGGCGCTGGGTGCGGGTGGAGCTGTTGGCCGTCGCGATGCCGGTCATGGGGCTGATGGCGTTTGTGGGATGGCAGGCCCTAGTGTTTCACCGACCCGATGCGTTTTTGGCGGCACAGGCCGCTTGGGGGCGGGCGGTGGAGCCACCCTGGGTGGGCATGGTGGCAGCGATTGGCAAAGTGCTGGGCGGGGGGCTATTGCAAGCCCCTACCATCCTGAGTATGATGGACCTGCTGGCCGCGCTGGGGTTTCTTGGCTTGCTGGCTTTGGGCGTTCGGCAGCGACTGCCGTGGACGTGGCTGGCGTTTGCCGGTGCTGCGTGGCTGATGGATGTGAGTGCGCCGGCGCTGGGCGGGGAAAGTCCTCTCCTCAGCATGACGCGATTGGTGCTGGTGCTGTTCCCGGGCTTTGTGAGCTTGGCGCTGGCCACGGAGCACGCCACTGGACCCCATGCCAGCGCGTGGCGCGCCGGCACCGTGGGCACCATGTGGCCATGGGTCCTACCGATGATGCAAGCGATGTTTTTCGCCATTTTCGCCACGTGGCGGTGGGTCGCGTAGGGACAGGCGAACAAGAGGGAATCGTTGAGCAGGGGAGGATCCAGCGTGACGGCTTTGGTAACGTTGCCCACGTACAATGAGTTGGAGAACCTAACGCCGATCGTCGAGGAGATTTTGAGCCTCGGGGACGAGTTTGACATCTTGGTGGTGGACGACGGCTCGCCGGACGGCACGGGGCTCGTGGCTGACCATTTGGCGACTGTGTATCCGGGGCGGGTGGAAGTCATTCACCGCCAGGGAAAGCTGGGCCTGGCCACGGCTTATCTGACGGGGTTTCGGTACGGGATTGTGAAAGGATACGACTACATCTGCGAGATGGACGCTGACTTCTCGCATGACCCGTCGTACCTCCCCGCGTTCATTGAGACGGCGCGGCGGGAGGGCGCGGACGTCGTGCTGGGCTCGCGGTATGCGCGCGGGGGCGGCGTGGAGAACTGGTCGTGGCCGCGCCGCATTATGTCGCGGGGCGGCTCGCTGTACGCGAGCCGCGTGCTGTCGCTGCCCTATCACGACTTGACCGGCGGCTTCAAGCTATTTCGGCGGGATGCGCTGGAGGCCCTGGATTTGAGCCTCATCAAGGCGACCGGCTATGGGTTCCAAATTGAGATGACCTACCGACTGCACCAGGCCGGGGCGAAGATTGTCGAGCACCCCATCGTGTTCCGGGACCGCCGCGCTGGAGAGAGCAAGATGTCTCCAGGAATTTTCATGGAGGCGCTGGTGATGGTGGCCAGCCTGCGCGTCAGCGGGAAAACCCCGGTGGCGGAGCCCTCCCAAGAGCGGGCAGGTTCCTAGGCTCGGCATGTTGAGCCGCCTCCTCCGCGGGATTCGGTCGCTGTGGGCCCGCCATGGTGACCGCCTGTGGCGCTACCTGCTGGTTGGGGCGACAGGCACGCTAGTCAACTTTGCTGTCTTAAGGGCCGTATGGCCGGTGCTGCACACCACCCCGTCAGTCGCGGACGCGGTGGCCAGCGAGGTGGCCATCCTGACCAACTACCTGCTCAATACCAAGTTCACGTTCAGATCGCGCCCCAGCTGGCGCACCCTGCTCCAGTACAACGTGGTGCTGGCCGGCGGGTCCCTGTTGCAGGTGGGCGTGTTCACGGTCTTGGTCGATTTGGGCCTCTATTATCTCTTGGCGAACCTGCTGGCCATCCCCTTCAACACCGCCGTCGGCTTTGTGCTGTCTCAGTGGTGGGTGTTCCGCCCGGAAGGGGCCAGCCCGGGGTCTGCGGGGACGGCAGTCCGGCTCGCCGCGCCACGGGCGGAGCGAGAAGGGCGGGGAGGCGACGATGAGCGACCAGACATCGAGCGCGTGGTCGAATCCGCTGACCGTCGTCGCTGAAGCCGGAGTTTTGCTGCTGACGTCAGGCGCAGAAACCTCGCGCGTGGAAGACACCATGGAGAGGCTGGCCGCGGCGTTTGGCGTCCCGGCGCAAGCCATGGTGATGCCGACGGCGCTGTTTCTGCACCAGGCCGGGGGACCCACCGTGATGCAGCGAGTGCGGCGGCGCGGCACCAATCTCGCCGTGGTCGAGCTGATCAACGCGTGGTCGCGCGACGTGGCGGCGGGCCGCCTGACCCTGGGCGAGTTTGCCGAGCGGCTGTCCGCCGTCCCCGGGTATCGGCGCTATCCGCCGCTGGTGGAGGTGGCCGCGGCGGGAGTGGCCGCCGGGCTGCTGGCGATGCTGTTTGGCGCCGAGGGGGTCAATCTCCCGTTTGCGCTCCTTGGCGGGGCCACGGCGCAGGGGGTTCGGGCCATGCTGCGCGCGCACGCGGTATCGCCGGGCGTGAGCGACTTTCTGGGCGCCATGCTGGCTGCCCTGCCGGCGCTGTTGGACGCGGCGCTGGGGCTGGGCCACGGCGGCGCGGTGCTGGCGGGCGGCCTCATGGTCCTCGTCCCTGGCGTCATGATGACCACGGGCGTGCGCGATGGCATTGCGGGCGATCTTTTAGCGTCGGTGTCGCGGCTGCTGGAGGCCGCCGTGGTGGCGGCCGCGGTCGCCGCGGGGGCCGCGCTGCCGCTCTACCTGTACCTCCTCGGACACGGGCGGTGGCCGGTGTGAGCGCGGTCCTGCTGGCGGCCGGGTCCGCGCTGCTCTTTGGCGTGGTGTATCAGTGCCCCTGGCGCGCGGTGTTGCTGGCGGGCCTGTTGGCCGCCCTCGGGTGGGGGGTCTACGCAGCGCTGGCCAAGGTGGCGCACCTCATGGTGCTTCCGGACTTCGCGGGGGCGCTGGCGGTGGGGGCGCTGGCCGAGGTGGCGGCGGTGTGGCGGCGCCAGCCGGTGTCGCTGTTTGTTGTGCCGGCCATCATTCCGTTTGTGCCCGGCTATACGGCGTATCAGAGCATGCTGACCCTCATTCGGGGGCACTTTGTGAGTGGACTGGGGCTGGCGCTGTCCGCGGTCGTCATTGCCGGCAGCTTGGCGGTGGGGCTGGCGCTGGCGACCGCTCTCGTGCGTCCCATGCTCCACCGGCGCCGACTGCGGGCTCCACTGCGCAGCCGCTGACAGGCGAGCCACGCATTGGAAAAAGGGATATACTGGAGGGGCGGCTCAAGGCAGGAGAGGGTTGTCTTTGACGAGGGGAGGACAGTCATGCGGGTCAAAGTGAAGGGTGCCGTGGATCCGGCCACGTCGGAGCGGTTTCACCGCTACATGGGAGACAGTCCCGCCCGCCGCGAAGGATGGGTAGAGCCGGAATCGGTCGAGCACTATCAGGTGACGGCGGACTACCTGGACCCGTTTAAGGAAGTCGCCGCGAACTTCGGATTGGCGGTGGAGCCGGTCGGAGCGGCTGACGACGCGGGGGACGGGTCAGCGGCTAGCGGTTAAGAGCCCCTGGCTCGCCAGCACGGCGCGGATGGCGTCCGGGTCCTTGGTGACGACGAACACTTCCTGGACCGCGCCAGGCGATCGGCCCAACAGCTTCAGGCCGGTGGGGGTCGCGTATTGCACGCTGAATCCCGTCGAGGGCCCACGCTTGCGCGTGATGGGCCCGGGAATGATGGCGTCGACGATCGCCTGGTCGGCCAAGAGGGTGAGCCCCGCCTCCAAGGCTTCCAGCACGTGGTGCTCCCGCTTCACCTTGTGGTGCCGAAACTTCCGCGGCATGGCGCTCCCTCCCGCGCCATTGTACCCTGGGCGGGGGGAGGGGCGTCATGGAATACTGCCGCCGCTGCGGCGGCCCGCTCACAACCGTCGCGCTGCTGGCCAAGCCGCGGGGGCGCTGCGCACGCTGCGGGCACGTGGAGTATCGCGACCTCGCGGTGGCTGCGGCCACCATCACGGAGGTGTCCGCCGGCCAGGTGGTGCTGGCGCGCCGGTCCATCCGCCCCGGGTATGGCTTGTGGGTCATTCCGGGCGGGTTTGTCGAAGCGGGGGAGACGGTGGCGGCCGCGGCCATCCGCGAAACCGCGGAAGAAGTGGGACTCCAGGTGCAGCTCACGCGGCTCGTGGGGGTGTACTCGTATCCGCGCTCGCGGGTGGCCGTGGTGGTGTACCACGCCCGGCCCGAGGGGCCGGCCGATCCCGCTCCCCAGGATGGGGAGAGCTTCGAGGCGCGGCTTTTTCATCAAGGGGAGGTGCCGTGGGATGACTTGGCGTTTGACAGCACCCGCGACGCGCTGCGGGACTTCTTTGGCCGGGTCACTCCGGGCTAGCGGCCCGAATGCGGCTGCGCACTCGGCGCGGGCGATCGGTGGGGACGGGGCCTGGCGCGGTGGTCCAGGGGCTCACGACGATAGCCCCGTCCTCGAGGTCGGCACGCTCGGGCCCGGCGGGCACGTCAGCAGCCGCCGGCACGGCCCACACCGTGGCGATGCGCACCTGGCTCGGCTCGAAGGCGACCGCGTAGACGCTCCGATCCTCGTGGTCCGGCTGGCCCACCAGCGCTTGGCCGCGCAGCCGACCCAGGACAAACAGGTCGCCACCCGCCACGACGCGGGCCCCGGGGTTGACGTCGCCTAAAATGACGATGTCGCCGGCATGCTCAATCACTTGGCCACTGCGCAGCGGCGTCCGAATTAGCAGCGGGCCCGCCGCCGGTGCGGCTGGGACGGCCGTCGGCCGGCGCGGACCCCCACGCCCGACCGATACGAGGTCCAACTCCGGAAAGCGCTCAAAAATCTCCGCGGCGCCCGCCAGCAGAGACGGCGTCAGCGGGCGGTCCAGCACCTCCAGCTCCAGCGGCGACTGACCCAAAAAGCTGCGCTGCCGCGTCAGCGTCCGCTCCAAATCCTCCAGCAGTGCGGCCTCGTCGGGGTACCCCTTTGCCAAGAGGCGCAGTCCCCGCCGGTCTCCCTTCATCTCCATGCGGCCCACTCCTGTCGTGTCGATTCATGGAGTAATTCCACGGGGCGGGCTAAAATCCCTGCTGCACGCAGGGCCCGTACCACCCGGACCGACACGGAGCACGTCCGGGTGACACGCTTCACAAGGGATTCACAGCGGAGAGGGCCCGAACAATGGATAGATTTCGATGAGCCCGGGCCGGCCGAGTGCTCGCGTTGGGGTAACGCAGCACGTGCTGCCGGGAGCCTGGGGCATGGTGGGCCCGTCGCGGTGGTCACGCCTTGCGCGGACCGGAGGCAGAAACACGCCACACACGACGGACCGGGTGCGGGAGCCAGCTTGCCGACTGACTTGTAGTCTGGCTTGCTGATGAATGCCGTCGTGGCGTGGGAGGTGGGCAGATGGCTCGTGCAGTGGAGTCCGAGCTACCTTTGGAGTTCTTAGCCCCACGTGATGACCCGGACACCCACTGGTTAGGCGAGGATCTGAGTGGCCTGGCGGACGTTGAGCCCTTTGAGTGGGGCTCCCAGGGTCCGCCTGACGGTGACCCTGCCTCCTTTGAACCAGGTGTGAGCTTCGTCACGGGCGGCAAGGGACCCTGACCCCGACGCCCCTGCGGTGGGGAGATATCGTGCTGGCTTCTGGGGCACCATCCTCGAGGGCGCGAGCAGGAGGGCCTTCGACCCGCCGTGGTGGTTGGGATCCCGCCCCAACCACTCGGGTTTGCCCGGTTGCTGTTGGCGCCTCTCAGGAGAAAAGGGGGCCATGGGCAGAAGCCAATTACGAGCTGTACCCACTCGTCCACGCGGACCCATGGGGATTGCTTGAGCCATCCATTGGACTCATGTGCCCTCATGGACGAGATGCGGGCCTGCCACGTGAGCCGGGTTCGAGCGCGGAGGGGGCGGCTGGACTCAGAGGGGGCAGACCGTGTGCGCACGGCCATTCGCGCCATATTCGCCGTGGAGTGACTCTCCGCGTATGCTCCCCGTCACCGCGATCATCCCGGCCACCGGCTATGGATAGCAGATGGGCGGACATGCTGCTGAGCCAACCCGCGTCGGGCAAAAGTCGCATGGCTCCTCGGGCTCCCGGCCGATGGCGCGCCATCGGCACGCCGCTATCCTGGGAATTGGGCACGATGGGTGCCGCCCCTCACAGAGGGCGGGGGTCGATTCCATTCCATAAGGGGGACGCCTGGTGCATCACGACGCGTCGCTACTTGACGAGGCATACACGCGCCTGCATCGGACGGGCCCGGAATTTCGGGGATACCTGTCCAACCACGGACCGATGGCCGCAGAGGCCATCGTGCGTCGCGGCCACGGCGACGTGGTGCACCGCTGGCTCGACGACTATGTGCGGCGGCTCGAGCCGCAGCCGGGGTCCCTCGCCCCCATCGGGGCCGACTGGGCGCAAGCGCTGGGGGACGTGCGTCGGGTGGGCGACTGGACGGTGAAGTTTGCGGGGGACCTTAGGGAGCAGCCGTGGCAGGCGGTGCTGAATGCGTGGTGGCCGCGGCTGCTGCCGGGCATCGCGGCCGGGGCCACGCACGGGGTGATCCGGGTGGGTCACGCGGTGCGCACGCTGCTGGAGGACGGCGAGAGCCCTGCGCGGATCGCGGAGCTGGGACACGGACTGGCCTACTGGGCCGCCCGCTGGCTGCCTGTCGCAGCGCCCAGCGGGGCGGGGCCTCTCACGGGGGGCTCGCGATCCCTGGCGGAGGCGCTGACGGACATCCCGCGCGTCCCGTCCTCCTTGGGGGGACTGGATGAGTGGGTGGGGCGGATGCAGGCGGTCCCAGGGTGGGAAGCCGCGGTGGCGGCTGCTCACATTCCCCAAGATCCGGAAGAGGCTCGGAGCTGGCTGGCCGACTTGGTGCACACGTCCGTCGTGCGCTACCTCACGCACGGGCACGGAGAGCCCATCATGCTGGTGCACTCGGTGACGGCGCCCAGCGCGGTGTGGCGGGCCCTCCCCGCCCTCGACCGCCGGTGGTGGCGGCCGAGTGCCCTCGCAGCCTGGGTGGCGGTGTCCGCGCTCACCGCGATCTATGCTCCCCCGGCACCGGCGGAGGATGTGGCGCTGAGCGTCCCAACACCGGCCGGGGCTGCCGAGGCCGCCTTCGCACGCGCGGTGGAGCATGGTGACGAGCACGTGATCAAGTTTGCGGACACCGCGGTCGAGGTGTTTGGCCGCACCGGCGACGTGCGGGCATTGGCCGCTGTTGACCGCGCGGCGCGGCTCATCCTTCCCTGAGCGACACGCGTGGGCCGCTCCCAGCTCCACGGTGCGCTCCGCTGTGAGGCAGTGAGCCAGCCGGCGGACCAGGGCCGAACAGGCGCCCCCTCTGCCGATTCGGGCGGCAGCAGCGCTCGCCAGGATGGCGCCACTGTCCGGGCGGCGGCCATGCAGCGCCGGTGTGGCCCTAGGCCCATGCGCCGGAAGCACTTGGCGCGTCGGGTACTCTGTACGTGAGCGTCACGGGGGACGCTATCTTCAGCGTTCTGGCCCGCCGGTTCGCGCTGAGCCGGCCCGCTGTCTCCGAGCCCCTTCAGGTGCTGGGGAGGCACCATCGGGTTCGCGACGAACCCCGGGCAGCAGCGGTTGTATCACCTGGGTCCTGGGCCCCGCGCGGAAGTGGAGGCTTGTGCAGCCGCTTGAACAACACGGGGAGGGGAGCGTGGACGCCCTCACGGAGGTTCTGGGTGAGGAGGCGCGGCGACGCGGAAAGGGAGAGGCCTCGTGAGCGACCAAGGGACCCTGACGGTGGAGCGCTGGCTTCCCTACCCGCCGCAAGAGGTGTGGCGCGCTTTGACGGATCCTGCCCTGCTGGCCCAGTGGTGGGCCGCTGGCGACGTGCGGCCCACCGTGGGCCACGGGTTTACCCTCGACATGGGCGAGTTCGGGCAGCAGCCCTGCCACGTGGTAGCGGTCGACCCGGAACACCTGATGGCCTACAGGTTCTCCGATGGCGCCGTGGCGCCTCCACACGACGATCACCTGGCGCCTTCGGGCGGAAGGGACGGCCACGCGCCTGTTTCTTGAGCACGCGGGCTTTGACCTCGGCTCCCCGATGGGCCGGCGGGCGTACCGAGGCATGGGTGCCGGGTGGCCGCATGTGCTGGCCCGAGTCGAGGATGCGCCGTCCGGTGCTGGGAACGCCGTCCGCTGACCCCGCGAATGACCTAGCCCCAGCGCAGCACGATGGCACGGAGAGGCACGGCGCCTTCCAGCGGCGTCACGCCTGGAGCGCTGGTCCCCCTCAGAAGACCGCCGCGCGGTCGGGCAGGGCAGCGGCCCAGACGTGGGTGGGCCTGCGTGCCGCCTGGACCTTGTGGTAAGGTTTGGAGAGCATCCCGCCATCCAATCTCACCGAGGGAGGCCGCAAGCCATGTCAGATGCCGCCGTGCCACCGAAAGACGCCAGGAGCCCGTCCGCCCCGGCTTGGAAGTTTCCCCGACCAGACCTGGCGGAATTTTTTCGCACGCCGGTGATTCTCAACTTCGACGTGGACGATGCCGAAAGCCGCATCGTCTTTACCACCAACCTGGGCAGCGAGCATTACAACCTGTGGGGTCTGAGCCTCACCGGCAGCGCGTACCCGTATCCCCTGTCGCACCAAAACCAGGTGGCCCACGACGTCCGGCTCGATCCCCAGGGCCGCTATATTCTGGCGTCGTTTGACCACGACGGGGACGAGTTGACCCAACTGTACCTGCTGTCGCCGGGCGGCGGCACGCTGGTGCCGCTGGTGGCGTCGGATGGCCACCGCATGTTGCTGCCGCTCGTGTCGGATGACGGCAATCGCGTGTACTACTCGACGGACCGGGTGGACCCGCAGCATTTGTCGGTGCACTGCCTCAATCTGGCCACGGGCGAAGACACCGAGCTCGCCCGGGGCGAAGGTGCCCCCACTGTGGTGGCGGTGGTGTCGCCCGACGAGTCGTCGTTTGTGGTGGTCAAGTCTTACGTGAATACCAACCAGCCGGCCTTTCTCATGACCCCGGATGGACAGCTCACGCCCTTGGTCCCGGATCCCTCGATTCCCTACCGGCTCCTGGATGGCGCATACCTGAACCCGGACGAGATTGTGTTCACCACCAACTACGGGGCGGATGTGGCGTATCTCGCGCACTACTCCCGGCGCACCGGCCAGTTTCGGGAGGTGGCGCACTTTGCCCACGATGCCAGCCACCTGGCGGTCCACCGGGCCACGGGGACGGCGTACATCGTCACCCAGGAAGGGGTGCAGGATGTGCTCCACCGCTGTGAGCTGGCCACCGGCGCGGTGGCGGCGGAAGCACTGCCTGTTGGCATTGTCGAGGGCTTGGTGGTGAAGCCCAGCGGCACGCTGTATCTCTTGGGCCGCAGCGACGTCGAGCCCTTGAATCTTTGGCGCCGGCCGCCCGGGGCTGGCTGGGAGCGCATCACGAACAATCGCGTGATGGGCGTGACGCCTGAGGAGCTGGTGCCTGCGGAGGTGGTCACGTACCCCGCCGATGACGGCCACACCTCGATCGAGGCGCTGTGGTTTGCCGCCCGTCCAGAGGTGGCCAACGGATTTACCATTGTGTGGCCCCATGGAGGGCCACAAGCGGCGGAGCGCAAGATGTTTCGCGCGTTTTTCCAGTTCGCCCTGGCGCGGGGCTACAACGTGTGGGCCCCCAATTATCGGGGGTCGACGGGCTACGGGGCGGAATTCATGCAGCGCGTCAACCGGGACTGGGGCGGGGCGCCGCGGCGCGACATGCTGGCGGGCATCGATTGGCTGGTGGAAACCGGCCGGGCTGACCCCGACCGGCTTTACTGCGTGGGGGGCAGCTACGGCGGCTACATGGCGCTGCTGCTGCACGGCCGGGACGGCGGCCGCTTTCGGGCGTTCGTGGACCTCTTTGGGCCTTCGAACCTCATCACGTTTGCCCAGAGCGCTCCGGAGTTTTGGAAGCCCATGATGCGCGAGTGGCTCGGCGACCCCAATGACCCGGCAGACGCCCAGCGCCTCATGGCAGAGTCGCCCATCACCTACGTGGACCGCATGAACAAGCCCATGCTGGTGATTCAGGGGGCCAACGATCCGCGTGTGGTGCAGGCGGAATCCGACCAAGTCGTGGCCGCGCTCCGAGAGCGTGGTGTGCCGGTCGAGTACGTGGTGTTTCCGGACGAGGGCCACGGCTTTATGCACAAGGCCAACGAGATCGAAGCGTACTCCCGGGTGATTCAGTTCCTGGACGCCCACCGGTGACGCCTCGGCGGTGCGCGCCCGCCTTATGAGGGCGGGCGCGCGGAGGGGTGAGCCCCAATGGACAGGACCAACAGCGCCAGGATGATCACATGGAGCGCGCTGCACCAGAGGCAGAGATGCCTTAGCTCGACCAGTTCGACGTAAACCAGATACACGACCGTGACGGCCCCCAGCGCCGCCCAGCCGAGCCGGACGCCGGCCAGCCAGGGCGGCGCTTGCGGCCCACTGCGGAGCCACCACACGAGCGTGACGGCAAACCAGGCAAATCCCACGCCGGCGACCGGAGCGCCAAACCACACGGACTGCGGCGACGTGATGACGCGCTCGCAGTTCACCAAGCCACTCTGGCTGCACACCAAGGGCACGGCGGCCGAATAGTGCAGGACCGTGAGATACGCGGCGATCAGGAGGCCGAGCCCGCTGAGCAGGAGCGCCGCGCGGCGCAGCCCCGGTCCCTGGTCCGCCATCACAGACGTGTTTCCGCGCCCCGAATGACCGGCGTCTGGCACACGGATGCGGGCTGGTTGCCGTCCGTGGCGCATATGGCCGCAGTCAGTTCGTTGGCCGCCGACAAAATCGACTGGCCCACGCTGTTGGTGGGATGCCGCGCGTCCGAGGCAATCTGGCTCCAGGAGAGCCCCGCCAATACTGTCGGCTGGTACTGTGCCCCGATCCAGAGGTACTTGCCCCCCACCAGCACAAACGGAATGGACCCGTTGCTGCCCGCTGGGACGTAGGGCGGCTTGTCATACGCGGCCTGGATCGTGCTTTCCGCCGCGGTGGGGGTCTCCAAGGTGGGGTAGGTGCCCGACGCATTGGGCGTATTGGCAGCCGTCTCCACCATCGCGATGTGAATGTACGGGCTCTGATAGTGGCTCCCATAAAACGTGAGGGTCTTGGTGCCGGGATACACGTCACTGCTGCTGGACTGCATGAGGTGCATGTTCGAGAGCGTGCCAAATCGCGACAGCGCAATCGTCATGGCCCACCGCTCGGCGGCACAAAATGGGCACCACTCCGCCCCGATGTACAGAAACTCCGGCGCCTTGGGCAGGTGGGCGACCGCCTTCACCACCTGGGGCGGCGACGCGGCCGCCGTGCCCACGGGGCCCCAGACGCTATACGGAATCTGGGTGAGGTTCTTCATGATGCTGGCCGGAGCCCTTTCGCCCACGTGGCCCAACAGCTTGGGGGCAGACGGCTTGGTGCGGGGAACCACCAGCGCCACCACCACCACCGCCGCGAGCGCGGCGCCCACGAGTCCTAAAATGCCCCACAGCAGCCAAGCCCGGGGGTCTGGCGGCGCCTTCGGGCGCCCCGCCTTCTTTGCCGGCACGTCTTGCCCTCCCCATCCCGGCGCCCCACAGCCCCCGGGGGTGCGGAACGCCTGTGCATCGCTCGGTCTCTCAAAGAAGGTACTCGAGTTTGGCCCACGGCGCCAGCATCCGGCCGCGGCCGCCCGGCGCTCACGGAGCCGGCCACCGGCGCCAGCGTTAGGCCGTCGCCTCGCGCCAGAGGCTCCAGGGGTCATCGTGACCTCGGTAAAACGGCTCCAGCAGGAGCGTCAGCTCCACAGGAGCGGGCGCCAGGCGCGTGGCCGGCTCGGTGTCTGGCCCGCAGCTGGCACTGCCCAGCCCATGCTGAGCGGCGTCCAGATGGAGAAACCCCGGGCCATCGGGCACCAGCTCGTGGCGGTGCCCCGTGTGCGCCAGCGTGGCGTCGCTGTAGCGCGAGAGCGCCCAATCGAATGGCTGGGCGGCCGTCACCCAGAGACCCGCGCCCCCGGGCGCCGTCACGGTCAGCCACCGCGTGTCCGTGTGGTTGCCGAACGCCTGCGGGCGCACGTACGGGGTCTCCATTTGCGCCCGGGTGGCGCGGTGCACGCCTAAAAGCGCCTGGCGCCAGCTGTCCGCGTAGCTCTCGCCGGGTCCCCGGCCAAACCACTCGACTTCGTCGAGGCAAGCGGCGAGGGGCAGCCGAATGCCGGCCCGGGGCCACGTGGGCGGGCCGCCCGGGTCCGGCAGGAGGCGCCACGCCATCGCGAGCCCGCCGCGCACGGTGGGCTCCGCGCGCATGTGGACCGTGATGCCCCAGCGGAGGCCCGCGGCCGCCCACCGGGTCTCGCTGGCCACGTGTTGCGGCCCGGCGTCCAGTGTGACCACCCGACCGAGGAGGCGGTCCAACCCATATGCTTCCCAGGCGGCGCGCTGGCGCACGTCATTGTCCAGGGGGGCCCGCCAAACCCAGGGCGCGGCCGCCCCGGCCAGGAGGGGCTCGCCGAGCCACGCCAGCGCCGCCAGCATCCCGTCGCGGCGAGACCACGAGGCGCCGCCGGCCCGCGTGCGTGTGACCACGGCGTCCGCCGCGTCCACCACGCGGTGCCACGTGACCCGAGCCGGAGGGCGCGCCGGCGCCGGGGGCGGCGGGAGCATCTCCGCGGCGCCCACGGTGAATCCGACGGGCGTGGCGGTGTCCGCCGTCGATGTGGTGAATGCCAGTCGGCACCACCGGTCTTGGCCGGCGGGCCCGACCGGGATGTGAAGCGTTGAGAAACCCCCCGGGGGGGTGTCCTCCAGCGGGATGCGCCCGGAGCCGACGGGGGTGCCTCGGTCAAATAGGGTCCACTCCGCAGTGATGCCCCCGAGCGTGCGAAAGTCATACCGGTTTTGCACCGTCAC
>JAKADP010000007.1 GCA_021820465.1 Bacillota bacterium | reverse complement strand
CAGTGCTGCCAGCAGCCGCTTGATCTCGGCCCGTACGGTGAGGGGAGGGTCAGCATCCCCGGCTCGCCGGGGTGGAGCAGTAGCCGCAGCGCTCGTGCTTCGTGTAACATACAGGAACTGTGTATCCATCGCAGAAATCTCTACGGGTAGGTGGCGTGGGTGCGAACAACGCGGGTTGCGCGGATTGACGAGGACCTGCCGGTGATGGGCCAGGGCACGTGGCACATGGGCGAGCTGCCGGAGCGCCGAACCCAGGAGGCCGATGCCCTGCGGCTGGGGGTGGAGCTGGGCATGACGCTCATTGACACGGCGGAGTACTACGCCGCGGGGCGGGCCGAGCTGGTGGTCAGCGATGCCCTCCGAGACATCCGGCCGCAGGTGTTTTTGGTCGATAAAATCTTTCCGCACCACCCGACGCTCGAAAGTACCCGGCGCGCGGCGCGCGCAGCCCTGCGGCGCACCGGCGCTGGGTATTTTGACCTCCTGCTGATCCATTGGCCGACGCCCCTATTTCGTGTCCACCTCATGGCGCTGTCCATGATTTATGCGGAAGGGGTGGCGCGCTACATCGGCGTCAGCAACTTTGACGAGACCTGGCTGGCGCGCGCGGCCCCCGGGCTGCCGAGCGATACGCCGGTGGCAGCGAACCAGCTGCCGTACAGCCTGGCGGACCGGCGACTCGACCAGGGCTTTCTGGACGAGTTGCGCGCCCGGGGCATCCTGGTCTTGGCATACAGCCCGCTTGGGCGCGGGAGCCTGCTGCGGGGCCGTCGGCTGGCGGTCCTGAGCGGCGTGGGCCGCGAGGTTGGGGCGACACCCAGCCAGGTGGCGCTGGCCTGGGCGGTGCGCCACCCGGGAGTGGTGGCGATTCCGAAGGCGGTCGCCCCCGCTCATGTGCGCGAGAATGCTGCCGCGGGGGATTTGGTGCTCACGCCGGCTCAGTTGGCTCGGCTGGACGAGGCCTTTCCGCCCGGAGGCCGCCCCTACCAGCCCGACCTGCCGTCGTGGCATGCGGTGTTCCGATGGGCGTACCAGTGGGAGGAGCGGCGCATGCGGCACAACCTGCCCGTGCGGTGAGTCACTCAGGGGGTCGGGCATCGAAGAGGCGGTGATACACGCGCTGCAGGGCCCAGCCCAGCAGCCAGCCCAGGATGAGGGCGAGCCCAACTTGGGCGACCCACGCCTTGCCGCCGTGAGGCGTCCAGAGTGCGTTGAGTGCCAGAAACACCAAGAACGGCAGCACGATGAATCCCAAGCTGAAGCTGCGGCGAACGCCGGGGCTGAAGCCGTATCCAAACATCCCCCACATGGTGCACCTCCCCTGCGCGGCACGACGAGATTCATCATAGCAAAAGGCCAGCGAATGGGATTTGGCTTGGCCGCGGGGTGGCCCTAGGGTATGATGGCTAGGTACATTACGAAGGGCAGGGAACCCCGTGCGCATCCGCTGGTCGCACCGGAACCATCGCAACGCGATTCGCCACCGCCGCAGCGTGCTGTCGCGCTTGGCGACGGTGGATGCGCTGGATCCTACTATATTTCCCGACCCGGCCACCGACGCCGTCCTGGCCAAGTATCAAGAGGCCTACGTGGGTCAGATGACGATTCCGGTGGGTGTGGTGGGCCCCTTGGCCGTCAGTTTGGGCCAGTATACGCTGGATGAGCCGGACGGTGCCGTCCGCGAGGTCAGCCGGTCGCTGGAGTCGGTCTTTCTCCCGCTGGGGCACACCGAGGGGGGCTTATCTGCCTCGATGCTTCGCGGCCTCACGGCCGCCAACGAGGCCGGAGGCGTTCAGGTGCGCCTGCTGAAGGATCAGATGACCCGCGATTCGGCATATCAGTTTGACGAGCTGGAGCACGCCCTGGCGTTTCGGGACTGGATCCTGGCCGAGGAGGCGAATCTCAAAGCCTGGGTGCGGGACCCCGGAAACCCGGGCTACCAGCCGAACACCCCGGGCAAGAAGCCGCTGCTGTCGCGCCACGCGCATCTGTGGCGCATTGAGCCGCGCTTGGTGGGGCCGGTGTGCCATCTCCTGTATAGATTTTCGACGGGCGATGCCTGCGGGCCCAATATGATGACGCGCAACGCCTATGCGCTCAACAGCGAAATCGTCAGCCGCTGGACCCAGTTGGGGCCTGCACCGCGCCGGCTGTTTTTGGAAGCTAACCTGGGGGGCGACAAGAAGCCGAGCTGGGCGTATGCCGACGGGGGCCATGGCAAGACGGTGGTGGCGTGGGTGGACTTCCCCGACGACGTGCTGCGCCATCGACTGCACATTGACCCGGAGGCGATTGTCGAGCTGGAGTGGGTTGGGCTGCATGGGGCGCATCACAGTGGGATGCAGTCGTTTGCGTTTACGCCGGCGTCCGCCGTTGCGGCACTGTTTACCGTAACCGGCCAGGACCTCGGGATGGTGGGGACGAGCAGTATGGCGCAGGCCAGTGTGTGGCGCCACGCAGGGCGCACGTCGCTCGCGATCCAGTTTTCCGGCTTGGAAGTGGGTACGGTGGGTGGAGGCACCTCACTGCCCCACGCGCAGACATATCTCCGCCTCATGGGGTGCAACCAGCCGGGGGGGGCCCACCGCTTAGCGCAAATCGTGGCTGCTGCCGCGCTGTGCCTGGAAATCTCGGCGGCCGCCAGCATGGCGAGCCACGGCAGCGAGAATTTTATGCGCACTCACTTGGAGCGCGGGGGCCTGCGGAGCGAGTGATCGCCTCACAGAAAAACCGACGGCCGAAGGCGGCGCGCCGGTTTTTCTGTGAGCCTGTAATTAAGCGGTGCCGAGTGTGCGCACCAGACGGCTCTTGCACAACAGCGCCATGAAGCAGGTGTCGCAGTTGTCGTGCGACGTGTCGGGCACCAGCATCTTCATGCTCTCGCCGGCGGCGCCCAGCGCATCGCCCACGCCCTGCACCAAGCGGCGGACGCGTCCCGACCGCTGGCTGCGTCCGCCGTCGTCGTCCGGATCGTCGTCAAGCCCGATCCGGCTGGCCTTGTGGTGAATTTCCTCGGCCAGGTGGTCTAAGAACACCGGGCCATCAATGCCCACCGCGTTCGCATCGTCCCGCAGCCGCGTGTACATGCGCTCCATGATTTTCAAAAGCTCGTCGCGCATGGTGCGCAGGACGGTGAGCCGCTCAGGGGCCAGCGCCGGCAGCGCGTTCTTCAGATAATGCTCCGCAAACGCCTGGTGGCGGGATTCGTCCACAAGGATGCGCCCCGACAGCTTGCCGAACAGCGCGTCGGGCTGGGTCTTAGCAAACATTTGGTAAAAGTTCTTGGCAAAGATGTCGCTGATGAGAATGCCCCACACCCAGTCGACGCGGTCTCCCTGCCTCAGGCGATTGTGGTACTGAAGCATCTCGGGCATCTCGCGTATGGACAGCGGCCGGTATTCCAAGCGGCGGTACAGGGTGGTGAGGGCTTCGAAGTGGCGTGCCTCATCCATCAGGAAGCTCGCCAAATACAGCTGGGCCGTCGTTTCGCCTGCCATGGCAATCTGCGGCAGCGCCACGCTCGCCCCAATCATCGCCGATTGCTCCCCCAGATAAACTGGGGTCAGGAGGCGTGCCAACGCAAGACTTTGCCGGGTCGAAAACTGAACAGGGCTGCTCCAGTCCACGTCCTCTACGGTCCACTGGGCCTTGACGCCCTTGTGGAAAAGGCGCACGAGCAAATCGTCCTCGTCGAACTCCGGGTAAATCTTGATCATCGTCTCACCCCCCATCGCCGTCACCGTAACGGCCAACCGTCGGCACCGATAGGCCGACGCAGGTTAACGGTACGCGATTGGTGGCCGCGGGTCAATGCTTCCCGCGGGAAAATTGTGCGCGCGGGGGCGGCAGCCATCAGCTGCTGCCGCCCGATGCTGGGCCCACGACGACACTCGTGGCTTGCCACGGCGGGGTGCCGGTAGACGGCCGGACGAAGATGCGGAGCGTGGCGCCGGCGGTGAGGGCGCCCCACTGGCCCCCGGGCACATAGAAAGCGGTGCGGGACGTGACCAGCACCGTTACCGGCTGGGCTTGACCGGGCACCCGAATGGTGAGACGGTGGCCGGACAAGCCCACGAGGGTGCCGTCGATGGGCGGGTACGACACGCGGATGCTGTCGGCCACCCACTGGCCGGCCGCCACAGCGTGGGCGCGGACCATGACGCGGAGCCCTGGGGTGAGGGTGCGGCCGCTGGCGGTCGGGCCCCCTGCCGCCGCCGACGGCCAGATGATCCGGGTAGCGGGATCCAGCGCGACCGTGTGCTTGACGCCGGTGGGCTGGCCCTGCTGATCTTCGGCCGTGACGGTGATGGCGGTGGCCGAGATCTTGGCCACCTGTCCCCGCATCACGACGTAGACCGCGGGGGGACCCGCTGTCGGCGCCGTGGCCGCAGCCGAGCCGGGGTGGGTCACGTGCACGGTGAAGAGCGCCGCTGCCAGCAGCACCAGCGCGGCGACGGTGCGACGGATCGCGCGAGCCCTTGAGCCCATGGGCAACCCTCCTGCTTGCGATTATGCTTGGGCAGGACAATGTAGACGCGACCCAGAACCTTCACGCGAGAGAGAGGGGGAGACGCGTATCGCGCGGGACCGATTGCCGCCCGAGCGGCACGCTGCCGCGCCGCGGTTTGGCGCCCTGCCGCTCGGGGCGCTCGGCGTCTTGCTCGCGGTGCTGCTGGTCTGGCGGGTCACGGTCATGACCGGCTTGTCGGGTGATGTGTTTTGGCAGTGGACGGCAGGCCAGTGGATGTGGGCCCATCATCGGCTGATGACCCGCGACGTGTTCAGCTACACGGTGTTTGGCCACCGGTGGGTGACCGAGGAGTGGGGCTACGAAGTCCTGCTGGCGGAGTTGGTGGCGTGGTGGGGACCCATCGCGTTCTGGCTTCTGTCGGCAGGCGTGGCCACCCTTACGGTGCTGGTGGTGGCCGCCCGCTTGAGGCGGCAGGGCAACAGCTGGACGTGGGTGGGCCTGCTGGCCGTCATCGTGGGGGTCGGGTTGGCGCTGTTCATCAGAGACCGGCCCCAGACGGTCAGCTACTTGTTTTTTGCCCTGGAGCTGCTGCTGCTGGACCGGGCCCGCCAGCACCCGCGCACCCTCTATGCGCTGCCTCCGCTGCTGCTGGTGTGGGCCAACGTGCACGGCAGCTTCCTGCTGGCTCTTCTGGTGCTGCTGCTGGAGGGCGTGTGGTCCCTGGTGCCGGTGCGCTGGGGGCGGCTCACCACCTCGCGGCCACTGCCCCGCCGGGCCATCTGGCTCACCGTGGCGGCCAGCTTCGCCGCCACGCTGGTGAATCCGCATGGCCCCGGCCTCATTGTGTATGCCTACCACGTGTCGTCCAACCCCGAGATTGCCAACAACATCGCGGAGTGGCTCTCTCCCAACTTCCACTCGCTGGAGCAGATGCTGGCCGTCGCGGGGCCCATCCTGGTGACGGTCCTAGCCTTGGCTGTGCGCAGCGGCACGGTCGAGTGGAGCGATATGGTGCTGGCCGGCGGACTGTTGGTGGCCACGCTGCAGTCGGCCCGGTTCATGCCCTACTTTGATATCGCGTGGGTCGGATTCTACGGATGGCTCGACAAGCCGCTGGAGTTGAATCGGACACGCCCCACGCTGCTTACGCCGGTGCTGGGGGCGGTGCTGGCCTTCTCGCTCCTGCACGGCCCCACCGTGCCTGCCGGCACCCCCACGCATGAGCCGGTCGCCGCCGCCAACTTCTTGAGCCATCGCCTGGGCCCGACGGGACGTGTCTTCACGCGATATCGGTGGGGCGATTACCTGATTCACCGGCACATCCTGGTGTTTATCGACGGGCGCACGGACCTCTACGTGGGAACGGGCATTTTTTCCACCTATTTAAAGATGAAAAGCCTCAGCATCAACCCGGACCTGGTGTTTCAGCGGTATCACGTCGACTGGGTCGTATGGCCCCAGGGCTGGGCGCTGTCTACGTTTTTGGAGCATGACCCCGCCTGGAAGCTGGTGATGGCCCGACAGGGCGCGCTGGTGTTTGCCCGCGTGCCGGGCCAGCCTCTGGTGGGCGGCCCGGCGTGACGGGCGAGGGGCCGCTGGCCCGCGCGCTGGACGCCGCCGCCCCGCGCGAGCGCCTGCACATGCCGGGCCACTTTGGCCGGGTGCCGCCGCTGGCCGCGCCGTGGGCGCTCGCCGCTGCGGCGTGGGACCAGACCGAAAGCGCCGGGCTGGACGCGCTGTCAGAGCCCACCGGCGTGCTGGCGGGGCTCTCGGCTCGCGCCGCCGCGGCCTACGGGGCGTCGGCCGCGTGGCTGTCCGTGCAGGGCGCCACCCTGCCGATGCTGGCCGGGGCGCTGGCCATGGTTCCCGCCGGCGGCCGCGTGCTGGCGGACCGCCAAAGCCACCGTTCGGTGCTGGCGGCGGCCATTTTGGGGGGATGGTGGGTGGACTGGGTGTCGCCCGCCCGCGTCGGCGACCCGCCCGACGTGGCGGACTGGCTCGCCAAGTTATCGGGGCCGCGCCCAGATGCGGTGCTGCCCCTGTATCCGTCCTACGACGGGCGAGGGGTCGACTTGGAACCGGTGGTCGCGGCAGCACACGCGCGCGGGAGCCGGGTGCTGGTGGACGCCGCGCATGGCGCGCATCTGGGCCGTGCGGCGGCGCTGCCCCCACATCCGCTGGCGTGGGGGCCGGACCTCGTGGCACACGGGCTCCACAAGACCGAACCGGTGCTGACCCAAACCGGCCTCTTGCTGGCCGGAGCAGCCGGGGAGGCCGCGAGCGTAGGCGAGTGGATGCGGCGGCTCAGCACGTCGTCGCCGTCGTACCTGCTGTTGGCCAGCATCGACCAGTACATCGAGGGCCGGCGGGCAGGAGACGGCGGCTGGGGCGCCTGGGCGGAGCAAATGGCGGCGGTGTGGGACCGGCTGGCCGGCCGAGGCTTTTCCATTGGACAGCGGGACTGGGCGCGGACAGGGCGGTGGGCTGACCCTGCCAAGCTGACCGTGCGGGGCGACGGTGCGGTGCTGGCGGCCCGCCTCCGCGCCGCGGGGTTCGAGCCGGAGCACGCCGCGGCCGATGGCGTCACCCTCATCGTCGGGCCCGCGCTGGGCTACGATCGGCACGAGTGGGAGCGGGTGGTGGCGGCGCTCGGCGAGCCAACGGCGCCGCCGGCTGACCTGGCGGCGTGGCCGCCTCCGGGGACTGCGGTGCTGCGGCCCGCGGCAGCGGTCGCCGGGCCCCGGCGCCAAGTGGCGCTGGGCGCCGCCGCCGGCCTGGTGGCGGCCACGGAGGTGACGCCGTACCCGCCGGGCGTCCCGGTCGTGGTTCCGGGAGAGCGGATCTCGGCCGAGGCAGCTCAGTGGCTGCAGGATTGGCTGGGCCGGGGTGCGCGCGTGGAAGGGGTGGAACCCAGCAGGGAGGGGGCGGCGCTGTGGGTCGTGGACGCCTAATCGTGTTTGAGGGCGCAGACGGGGTAGGCAAGAGCACGCAGGTGGGGCTCCTGGCCGACTGGCTGGCGGCAGCGGGCCGGGAGCCCGTCGTGGTGCGAGAGCCGGGAGGGACGCCGGTGGGCGAAGCGATTCGCCAGGTGCTGCTCCAGCCGGAGCACGTGATGGCCCCGCTGACGGAAACGCTGTTGTTTGGGGCGGCGCGGCACGAAGTGGTCGAGCGGGTCATACGCCCGGCGCTGGCTGACGGCCGGGTGGTGCTGGCCGATCGGTTCACCCTGTCCACGGTGGCGTATCAGCACTTTGGGGCTGGCGTGCCGCGCGAGCGGGTGGACACCGTGAACGCCTGGGCGACCGGCGGGCTCCAGCCGGACCTGACGCTCGTCCTGACGGCGCCAACCCCGCGGCTCACGCTCCAGGACCGCATGGAGCAGCGCGACGCTGGCTTTCACGCGCGCGTGCGGGAAGGATATGAGATGCTGTCTCGCGAACACTGTTCCAGCAGGCATCACCGTCTGGTGGTGCTGGCGCAGGCGGGGGACGCCGCGCACGTGGCGGCGGCTGTCTTGGACGCGGTGCGACCGCTTCTCGAGGGAGAGGGAGGACGACGCGCATGAAGCTTATCATCGCGATTTTGCAAGACAAGGACGGCCTCACTGCGCTGACCGATTTGAATCGGCGTGGGTTTCGCGCCACCAAATTGGCCAGTACCGGGGGATTTCTCCGCGAAGGCAACACGACCATCATGGTGGGCACAGAAGAGCCGGATGTGGAACAGGTGCTGGCGATTCTTCGGCGCACGAGCTCGATGCGGCAGGAGACGCTGACGCCGGCCGCGCCGACGCACAGCGGGGAGCCGTACGTCCCGTTCCCGGTCGAGGTGACGGTCGGCGGCGCGACGATATTTGTGCTATCCGTCGACCGCTATGAGAAGTTTTGACCCCACGCCCGAGGGATGGCGGCTTTTGGCCGCGGAACTGGCGGCCCAACCCACCCACGCGTATCTGGTCGAGGCGCCGCCCGCCACCTGGGACCAGGTGGAGGCCATCTGCCGGCAGGCGCTGTGGGGGGCCGACGCGGGGCCCGCGCATCCCGACTGGCGAGTTGTCGGCCTAGACAAGCGGGTGCTTCGGGACGATGTCCAGGGGTGGCCCGAGGAGGCTTTGGTGCCTCCGCTGCTGGCACCCCTCAAGGTGCTGGTGGTGCGCGGGGCCGACCGCATGACGGAGGAGGCCCAGAATCTGCTGCTGAAGGTGGTGGAAGAGCCCCCACCCCATGCCGCCACCGTACTGCTGGCTGAGGCGGCCGTCGCCGTCGCGGTCACGCTGCGGTCGCGCTGTCGGCAGGTGCGGGTTCAGGCGGGGGCTCCGACCGGTGTGTCGGACGCTGCGCGCGCCTTGCTGGCCGGCCGGGTGCAGGGCGACGGGTGGCCCGGGGCGTTGGCGGAAGCGGCCGCCTGCCTCCGCCACGCCCTTGAGCGCGGCCCCGGCTCGGTGCCTGCGGCCAGGCTGATTATGCAGTGGCAGGCGCTGGAGGCCGCGTCGCGCGCGTTGGACGGCAACGCCAATCGGGAGCTGGTGGCATGGCAGCTGGAGCAGAGTCTGAATGGGCATCGCCTTGGTGGGTCTATGTGATTCGCTGTGGCGACGGCAGTTTCTACTGCGGGATCGCGCGGGACGTAGACCGGCGCTTGGCGGATCACGCCGCTGGGCGGGGGGCTCGCTATACGCGGGGACGGGGCCCGCTCGAGGTGGTGTACCGGGAGGCGGCTTGCGACCGCGGATGGGCCCTCCGCCGGGAGCGGGCCATTAAGCGTCTCGGACGGAAGAGCAAGGAGGCGCTGGTGCGTGGCGGGAACCCGGACGGCGGATGAGGCGCGGCGATGGGTGGCGCCCGGCGTCCTGTATCTCGTGGCCACCCCCATCGGCAACCTATCGGACTTATCGGCTCGAGCCGCCCAGGTGCTGGCCGAGGTGGACCTGGTGGTGGCGGAAGACACGCGTGTCACGGGCCGCCTGCTGAAGCACTTGGACGTGGCCGTCCCGCTGCTGTCCTGGCACGCACACTCCGGGCCCGACCGCCTGGCCGACATCGTCCGGCGGCTCGAGGAGGGGGCCGCGGTCGCGGTCGTATCCGACGCGGGACTGCCGGCCGTCTCGGACCCGGGCCGCGAGCTGGTGGAGGCGGCTTGGGCCCATCAGCTGCCTGTGTCGCCGATTCCCGGCCCGAGCGCCGGGGTGGCCGCGTTTGCGGCGTCGGGGTTTGACCTGCCGTGGGTGCAGTGGGGATTCTTGCCGGCCCGGGGCGCCGAGCGCCAGGAGCAGTTGGCTCGGGTGCTGGTCGCGCCGGGCGCCCAGGTGCTGTACGAAGCTCCCCATCGGGTGCGGGCGCTCCTAGACGCCCTGGTGGCGGCAGGGGCGGGCGAGCGCACGGTGGTGTGGGTGCGGGAGCTGACCAAGATCCACGAGCAGTGGTTTCGCGGCACGGTGGCGGACGCGGCTGCCGCGATGGCCGCCGGTCCTCCGCCCCGGGGCGAGTGGACCGTGGTGCTGGGGCCGCCGCCCGCAAAGACGGCGGCGCCCCTTGATTGGGACGCCGCCGTTCTGGCGGTAGACCGTCTGGTCGCGACGGGAATCCCTGGATCCGAGGCGTGCCGCCAAGTGGCCGCCCACGGCGCGCTATCGCGCCGCGAACTTTACCGCCGGTGGCACGCGCAGGGATCCGACTAGCCCACGTCGCTCTTCAGGGTGTCCATGCAGGCCTGGCAGATGTTCTTGCGCTTGTACACCTGCACCCCGTCCATGCTGCCGCAGAAAATGCACGCGGGCTCATACTTCCGCAGCACGATCTTCTCGCCGTCGACGTAAATCTCCAGCGAGTCGCGGTCGCCGATGCTCAGCGTGCGCCGCAGCTCGATTGGTAGGACGACCCGACCCAACTCGTCAACTCGGCGAACGATTCCAGTCGATTTCATCACGGTATCCCTCCTGATTCGACAAAAACTGCGGTTAGCGTACCAGAACTTCCCAAGGTGTGCAAGGGTTTGGCGATGGCTTTTCTGCGGTGGGGAGGATAGGCGGCAGCCCAACTATGGCAAGGGATCCCGGGGAATCTACGGGATTTGCTCGAAAAAAAGTTTTTTGGCTCAGGCGCAAAATGCCCCCCGGGGCATGGGAGGTTGCCTCAGCGCGCCGTGATGGTCGCGAGAATGGGGTGCTTGGGCCGCAGGGTGATAAGAGGTTCCGCCTCGATCGGCCCCGGCGTCGTCAGGGTGAAGCGAAACCGCTGCAGGAGCAGCGCCGCCACCAACGCCATTTCCGTGAGCGCAAAGGGCTTGCCGATGCAGAGGCGGGGGCCCGCGCCGAAGGGGAAGTACGCCAGCGGCAGGGCATGGCGGTGTCCGCTGTCCAGCCAGCGCTCCGGCCGAAAGGCTCCCGGATTCGGATAAAATCGCGCATCGCGGTGAACCACCCACGGGCTCATGACGGCCCAGGTGCCGGCCGGATAGGTGTGCGTGCCCAGCACCACCGGTGCCACGGCCCGCCGCGCCATCGCCCAGACGGGAGGATATAGGCGCAGCGTCTCGGCGATGACGGCGTTCAGGTACGGGAGCCGGTGGATCTCCACGTCAGCGGCAGTGGGCGGCGCGCCCGCCAAGACGTGATCCAGCTCTTGCTCCACCCGCCGCCCGACTTCGGGGTGGGAGCCCAAAAGCTGCCACAGCCACGAGAGGGTGGTGGCCGTGGTTTCATGCCCCGCCAGGAGGAGCGTATGGATGTGGTCTCGCAGTTCCTGCCGTGTCAGCGGCTGCTGCTGTGCGTCGCGTGCGGCCATGAGCATCGCCAGCACGTCGTGGCGGGGAGGCCCGTCAGCGGGGTGCTGGGTCATCATGTCTGTCACGGCCGCGTCCAGCTGCTGGACCGCCAGCAAAAACGCGCGGTTATTTGGCGTGGGCAGCCAGCCGGGCCACCGCAGGACGGCCCGCGTCCGGTGGTGCGCATGGCGCATCGCCCGGGTCAGGTTTTTCAGCAGGTCGGGGTGCACGCGGTCAACGTCCGCGCCAAACAGGTTGTCCGCCGCGATGGCAAAGGTCAGGGCACTCATATCCTCGGTGAGGTCGCGCACCTCACCGCCGCGCCATCGGTCGAGGTGCCGCTGGGTCATGGCCACGATGGCCCCGTCCATGCCGGCGATGGTTTGCCGGTGAAAGGCGGGTTGAATCATGCGCCGAGACCGGAGCCAGACCGGGCCCTCCGTGGTCAACAGCCCCTTGCCCAGCACACGCGCCGCCACCAGCGGGCCCCGGGGCTTTACAAAGAGGCGCTGCTGTTTGACCAGCACGTCGGCAATGGGGTCGGGGCCAGACAGCAAGAGCACCCGCACGGGGCCTGCGTGAAACTCCACAATGTCCCCCGCGCTGTGAGCCAAATCCGTAAGCGTGCCCAAAGGATCCCGGCCCAGCCGCCGGTAAAGGTCCCACAGGCCCCACGGCGTGCGACGAATAGATGCGGGGGTGACCTTTCGGCGGATCGCCACGGATGCTCGCGCCTCGGACATGATGGACCTCCTCTGGCCAGACCATCATAACACCGACGGCCAGGGGCCCGTCGCGGTCGGAGGCGGCTGGAGTGCCCCTGCGCCGTGCCCCCCCGGGGGTATCTGGAGGATAATCAGGGACAGGATTTTGGCGGCGGACGCCGAATGTTTGCCCGCGAATGCGGGGGGAGGTGGCGCCGTGCGCTGGGTGGTCATGGCAGGTCCGGTTCTGGCCGCAGTGCTGGCGGGGTGCGGACTGTCCGCGGCCGGCGGCTCCGCCCCGCCGCCGCCGAGGAGTCACCATGCGCCCGTGAGCGGGCACGGCCACCATCCGAAAGCCGGCGCGAAGGCGCGCCGGACATCCGCCCCGCCGATCGTGCCGGCCGTGAAAACGTCCAGCACACCGCCCATTCCTCGGCCGGCGGTGGACGTGGTGGGCACCCCCACCGCGGGCAGCACCGTGGTGCTGCAGGTATCCAACGTCCCCGCAGGGTACGTGCTGGTCACGCTGTCCCTGAATGAAGGGGCGAACACGGTCACCACCCCGCTCGCGAGCGCCCAGTCCAATGCGCAGAGCACGGCGATCTCTGGGTTTTCCGTCAGTCCCGACGGGGCCGTGATCCGCTTCGCGTTTGACATGGCGATGGGCGGAGGGCGCGGCCAGTTTGTGCTGACGTATCAGAACAGTGCCGGCAAGCGCCTCACCGTGGATTCGCCGACTTTTACGGTGCAGGGCTAGCGTCTTCCCGCTGGATATGGGATGCGGCTTGATGCGGCCCCTTGATGTCACGGGCGCCGCACCGCCGCCGGTGTCAAGCTTCCAGGGGAGCGCCCCCACGCGCGCGGCCGTGCTTGGCCCGCGCTCACGGCCCAGGGCTCGCCACGGCGTCGCCACCGAAGGCGCGCCGCTCGTGGTCCAAGAGCCATTGCTTGCGCGCCGTTCCGCCGCCGTACCCGCCCAGCGTGCCGTCAGCGGCAATCACCCGGTGGCAGGGAATCACCACGGCTAACCGATTGGCGCCGTTGGCGCGGCCGACCGCCCGCGCGGCAGACGGCTGGCCGATGCGGGCGGCCAAATCGTGGTATGAGCACGGACACCCGGCCGGTATCTGCCGCAGCGCCTCCCATACCCGCTGTTGGAACGGGGTGCCCGCGAGCGCGACGGGTGTCGCGAAGTCACAGGCCGTGCCCTCAAAGTAGGTGCGAAGTTCCTGCTGAATCGACACCAAGGGGGGGCTGGCGCCAGGGACGATGGCTGCGCCGGTCTCTTGCCGGAGCGTGAGGATCTCACGCTCCAGTCCCCGCCGGTCGGCGAATTCCAGCAAATGCAGGTGCGTGGGGCTGCCGACCGCCACCATGGGCCCCAGTGGCGTGTCGATCCACTGCGCGTACAGTACTTGGGCCGATTCGGCGCGGGCCGGGGGCACGCCCATGGTGCGGGCAAACGCGTCCCGAAAGCCGCTGGCGGACTCGAAGCCCACCGCGAGCTGGGCATCGACGACGGCCTGTCCCGCCCGGATCTCCTGCAGGGCCAAGCCGAGGCGGCGGGCACGCGCATACGCCACAAACGTCATGCCAAACCGGCGGCGAAACTGGCGGCGGGCTGTGGCGCTGTGCACGGACAGCGCCGCGAAATCCTGATTCGTCCAGCGCTTATCGGGAGCCGCCTCCACGGCGTCCACCAGTTGCTGAACCACGGGCGACACCTGGTCGGGATGCGACAGGGGGCGGCACCGCTTGCAGGGCCGGTACCCCGCCAGCAGGGCCGCTTCCGCGCGGGGAAAAAACTCGCAGTGGGCCGGCGCCGGCTTGCGAGCCGGACACGTGGGCCGGCAAAATACGCCGGTGGTGGTGACCCCGACATAGAAGATGCCGTCGTACGCCCGGTCCCGATCCACGAGCGCCCGATAGTATTCCTGCTGAGGGATGGCCTGCGTCATCTCGCTCCTCCTCCCAAGTGACCCGAGGGCGGTCTGCCTGATCTTAGCGGCACGGACGCGCGCCCGCCGCCGAAATTTGCACACGGATGTGTCCAGTCTCTGTCCCCGAGCCGCTATAGGCTTGTGCCGAGCGGATAAATTTGCCGTTGAGCGAGTTAATTAATGTTCGGAGAGCGGCAGGAATCGCTGGGGGGTACGCGGAAAAGAGGGGGAGTGCTTGGCGGCGGCCCAGGGGGCTCGCCTCCGGGCAGATGGAGGGAGGAGTGTGTTCCATGCAGACGCAGGAAGAGGCAGGGCGGGGACCCGCCCGGGCCACCGGCGTAACCTGGCGCAGCATCGGCCCCTACCGGGGCGGGCGGTCCGTGGCGGTGGTGGGCCATCCGACGGACCGGCAGCGGTTTTACATGGGCACCACCGGCGGTGGCGTGTGGCGCACCGACAATGGCGGCGTGACGTGGGCCAACATAACAGATGGATTCTTTCACTCGGCGTCCGTGGGCGCCTTGGCCCTTGCGCCGTCGGACCCCAATGTTCTGGTGGTCGGCATGGGGGAAGCGTGCATTCGCGGCAATGTGTCGTTTGGCGACGGGGTGTATCGGTCCACGGATCAGGGGGCCACATGGTCTCACCTCGGGCTGGAAGACACTCGGCACATTTCGCGGATCCGCATCGACCCGACCAACCCCGACCGCCTGTACGTCGGCGCCCTAGGGCATGCCTTTGGACCGCATGAGGCGCGCGGCGTCTATGTGAGTGAGAACGGCGGCAAAACCTTCGAGCGCACGCTGTACGTGAGCGAGGGCACGGGGGTGGCCGACCTCGCGCTGGATGCCACCAATCCCCGCGTGCTGTACGCCGTCATGTGGCAAACGCGCCGAACTCCGTGGAGCCTCGAGAGCGGCGGCCCGGAGTCGGGCCTCTATCGGTCGACGGACTATGGCCGCACGTGGGAGTCGATGAAAGACGCCGAGGGACTGCCGCAGGGCATCTGGGGGCGCGCCGGCGTGAGCGTCTCGCCCGCCGACGCCCAGCGCTTGTGGCTGGTGGTGGAGGCGGAGGATCGCGGCTTGTACCGCAGCGACGATGGTGGCCGCCGCTGGAAGCGGGTGTCGACGGATCACGGGCTCCTGGCGCGGCCGTTTTACTACTCGCACGTTTTTGCCGACCCGGTCGACCCCGACACCGTCTACGTGTTGAACAGTGGCTTCTATCGGTCCGTCGATGGCGGGCAGACGTTCACCGGCCTGTCCACGCCTCACGGCGACCACCATGACCTGTGGATCGATCCGGCGGATCCGGCCCGGATGATCCATGGCGCCGACGGCGGGGCGGCCATTTCGTTTGACCGCGGGTTCAGCTGGTCGTCGATTCACAACCAGGCGACGGCGGAGTTTTACCATGTGACCACCGACACGCGCTTTCCGTACCGCGTGTACGGCGCCCAGCAGGACAACAGCACCATCACCGTGCAGAGCCGATCCCACCGCTTGGCGCTGGGCGAGCGGGAGTGGTACGAGGTGGGCGGCGCCGAAAGTGGCTACATCCAGGTGCGCCCCGACAACCCGGACATCGTGTATGCGGGCAGCTCGGGCGGGGGCCATGGAGGGCGCCTCACGCGCTATGACCACCGCACCCACGAACTGCGCGATATCTCGGCGTGGCCCGAGGACACGGCCGGCATGGCGTCCAGCGAGTACACGTACCGATTCCAGTGGACCAGCCCCATTCTCCTGTCCCGCCATGACCTAAAGACGCTGTACTTCTGCGCCAACCGCGTCTTTCGGACGCGTGACGAGGGCGTGACGTGGGATATCGTCAGCCCCGACCTGACCCGCAACGACCCGGACAAGCAGAAGCCGTCGGGCGGCCCCTTGACCCGCGATCACTCCGGCGTCGAGGTGTACTGCACGGTGTTTGCGCTGGCCGAATCGCCGAAGCAGGCCGGACTGCTGTGGGCCGGCACCGACGACGGCCTCGTGCACCACTCCGCCGATGGCGGGGCGCACTGGACCAACGTGACCCCCTCCGATCTTCCCGAGTGGGCGCTCATCAGCATCATTGAAGCCAGCCCCCATGACCGGGACACGGCGTACATGGCCGCCACCCGCTACAAGCTGGACGACCTCACGCCCTACCTGTATCGGACCACCGACGGGGGCCGATCCTGGACGCGCATTACCGCGGGACTGCCCGCCGACGAGTACACGCGCACCATTCGCGAGGACCCGGAGGTGCCTGGCCTCCTGTACTGCGGCACGGAGCGGGGGGTGTACGTGTCGCGCACCCGCGGCGACGCGTGGGAGCCGCTGCAATCCAATCTCCCGCTGGTGCCCATCCACGACCTCGAGGTGCATGACACGGATCTGGTGGCTGCCACCCATGGGCGCTCGTTCTGGGTGCTTGACGACCTGTCGCCCGTGCGCGCCTGGGCTCTCGGGCAGGGCGAGGGGGAAGGCGCCTATCTGTATCCGGTGCGCGACACCGTGCGCACGGTCCAGCATGCCGGGTTTCAGCGCCGCATGGGTGCTCCGGCTCAGGCCAAGCCCGCCGTGACGATGGGATTCTACTTAAAGGAGCGCCCCGCGACCGGCGAGGCCCCGATCTTCCTGGACGGCGGCCAGAACGGCCCGCCCGGCGTGCTGCTGCACTACCGTCTGCCTGATGGGGTGACGGACCCGGTGGCTATTCGAATCCGCGATGCACGGGGCGCCCTGATGGCCACCCTCACATCCAAGCCGCCCGAGGGCGACCCCGGCCCCAAGCTCGCGGCCGGGCCCGGGGGCCACCGCGTGGTGTGGGATATGCGGACCGAAGGAGCCACGCTGCCCAAGCACGGGAAGTTCGAGTGGCCGCGGCTGAACCCGCTGGTTCCCCCCGGCCGCTACCAGGCCGAGCTGGCGGTCGGCGACCAGGTGGTGGGGACGGAATCGTTCCAGCTGGTGCCGTCGCCCGATCTGGACACGTCGGACCAGGATTATCAGGCGCAGTTTGCCATGCTGGTGGAAATTCGCGACCGGGTGTCGGCCGTCAACGCGGCGTTCAACCGGCTGGACCAAGCCGCCACGGGTGTGGCTGCGCTGATGAAGGCGGTGGAGGGACATGCCCAGGCGGACGCCATTCGCGAGCGCGGAACCGCCCTCGCGGAGCGACTGGAGGCGCTGGCTGGCCAATTGGTGCAAACCAAGATCGAGCACTTCCAAGACACCTTGAATCACGGTCCGCGCCTGAACGCCCAGCTGGCCTACCTGTTTCGGGTGGCGTCGGCGGCGGACGCTGCACCCACCACTCCGGTGCGCGTGCGGCTCGACCAGCTGTGGTCGCAGGCTGAGGACCTCCTGGGCCAGGCGGAAACCCTCATCGGGCAAGATCTCCGCAACTTCGAGGCGTTCCTGGAGGAAATGCAGGTGCCGCGCATCGCCGTATCCTAACCGCGCTGGTTAGGGGGGAGGGCGACGTCGGGAAGGGCCGGATCGCGAAGATCCGGCCCTTCCTCTGCGGCGGGACTATTCTTGGGCGGGCATCTCGTCCAGCGGGGGCAGGTTCGCGGCCTGCACCGCCTCTTGGAACGCGGCGACCGGCCCCGACTGGACGTCCGCGAGCTGCTCATACTGTGCGTGTGCTCGCTCGCGCCACATGCGGTGGGCCGCCAGGGTCTGCGCGGTGGGGGCGCCGTCGCCCGACTCCGCGACGTAAATCAGGTAGGCCAGCTGCATGTCGATGCGGTGAGCGAACTGCAGGTCGTCGTCCGGCGTTTTAGACCGAATCTGCACCAGCTCCCCTTCAACCGCCTCCAGCGCCGCCTTGGCCGCGTCACGGGCTTGCGTGAGCCGCTCGTGGTGATCGGTTCCCTGCGCGCGGTCGCACCAGGCGTCCATCTGCGCCTTTTGGCGGCGAATGGCGCCCACCGTGCGCCGGAGCTTGGCCAGGTCCTCCGAGAGCGCCGTGGTGAGCCGATACTGGGCCGCATAGTCCGCGGGGCTCACCCCAGGCTCTCGCGGGTCCGCCAGGAGCGTGAGCGGCTGGCGGACCGCTTTTGGAGAGTCCCCCTCCAGGGTGAGTTCCACGGTGTACTCGCCCGGCGGCATCAGCCGGGCCACCCCATGATCGTCGCTGTCGTCCGTGCCGGGGATCGGGGGCACCGGGTCCGCGCGCAGGTCCCAGATGAGGCGGTGGCTGCCGGCCTGAGTGCTGGGCTTCGGCTCCTTCGGCTTGTCCGACGTACTGCGGTACGTGCGCACGGCAGCGCCATCGCGGTCCAGGATGCGGAGGGTGACCGCGCCCGGAGCCTCCTCGGCCAGCCAGTAAACCAGGATGGCGCCCCCCGGGTGGTTTTGGCCGCCGTCGGCCAGCACCGGAGCCTCCCCGTACTCGCCGCGCTTGACGGTGTAAAACACCGACGCCGTGGGCCACTCCATCGACGCCGCGGGCCGGTCTAGCGGAATCTCGTCGCTCACCCACAAGCCCGCCTTGCTGGGCAGTCGGTACGTAGGGCGAGGGGCAAACAGCCGCGGGTGGCGCTCGGCCCCATCTTGCTGCAGGCTCCGCAGCGGCGACAGGTCGTCCAAGATCCAGAAGGAGCGGCCGTGGGTGGCGGCCACCAAGTCGCTGGCGGTGACCGCCAAGTCGTGGATGGGGACGATGGGCAGATCCAGCTGCAGCGGCTCCCAGTGGGCGCCGTCATTGAACGACACATAGACCCCGCGCTCCGTGCCGCAGTAGAGGAGGCCGGGGCAGGCAGGGTCCGCGCGCACCACGCGCGTGTAGTGCGTGGCGAGAATCCCCTGCGTGATGAGGGTCCACGTGGCCCCGAAGTCGGTGGTCCGATACAGGTAGGGCGTGAAGTCGTCCAGCTTGTAGCGGGTCGCCGCCAGGTACGCCGTGCCAGCGTCATGGGGCGACGGCTCAATGATGGACACCAAGGTCCACGGCAGAAATTCGCGGGGCGTCACCTCGTGCCACGACTGCCCATCGTCTTGGGAGAGATGCACACGGCCATCGTCGGTGCCCGCCCACAGCACCCCCCGCTGCTTGGGCGATTCCGCCAGCGCAAACACGGTGCCATACACCTCCACGCCGGTGTGGTCCTTGGTGATGGGGCCGCCGGAGGGCCGGAGCGTCTCGGGGTCGGCGCGCGTGAGGTCCTCGCTGATGACCTCGTAGCTCTGCCCCTGGTCCCGGCTGCGGAAGATGCGGTTGCCCGCCACGTACAGCACGTTCGGGTCGTGCGGGGAGAGGAGAATCGGACTGGTCCACTGGAAGCGGTGCGTGTATTCTTCGGCGGCCATGCCGGCCGTGCGCTCGGGCCACGGCGACACGTCCTTCTGCTGGCCGCTCTTGTGGTTCACCCGCGTGATGCGGCCGCCTTCCCCGCCGCCGGAGCTTCCCGCGTACACGATGTCGGGGTTGTCGGGCCGCACCTGAATGTATCCGCTCTCCGCACCGCCCTCATCCCGCCACTCTCGTTGGGACAGGGCCACCAAGTCGCTGCGGCTGGGCACCGAAATCGTGGTGTTGTCCTGCTGCGCCCCGTACACCCGGTAGGGGAATCGGGTATCCGTGGTGACGTGGTAAAACTCGGCGGTCGCCTGGTTGTGGATCGAGGACCAGGAGCGTGCGCCGTCCAGCGAGACGGCCGCGCCGCCATCGGCGCCATGGATCATCCGCGCGGGATTTTTCGGGTCGATCCACAAGTCGTGGTGGTCGCCATGCGGCGTCGCCACGGGCGTGAAGGTTTTCCCCGCGTCGACCGACTTGAAGAATGTGCTGTTCAGCACATAGACGGTCTCGGGGTCGACCGGGTCGGCAAACACGTGCGAGTAGTACCAGGGTCGTGTGCGCAGGCCCGAGGCTTCGGAGCAGCGCTGGAAGTGGTCACCGCCGTCGTCAGAGCGAAACAGCGCGCCCGCCTTCGCCTCGACCAGGGCGTACACGCGGCCAGGAAACGCCCGCGACACCGACACGCCAATGCGCCCGAGGATCTCGTCCTCCGGCAGCCCCGGGGCGTGGCTCACGTCGGTCCAGCTGGTGCCGCCATCTGTGCTGCGCCACAGGCCCGACTCGGGGCCACCGCCCTCCAGGGCCCAAGGCTTGCGCCGCGCCTGCCACAGGGCCGCAAATAAGATGCGGGGGTTGTTCGGGTCCATCGCCAAGTCGATGGCGCCTGTGTTTTCGCTGCGAGCCAGCACCTTGTCAAAGTGCCGGCCGCCGTCTGTCGACCGATACACGCCGCGCTCCGCGTTGGGGCCAAACGCATGGCCCAGCGCCGCCACCATCACCCAGTCGGGGTTGGTGGGATGGACGCGGATGCGGGAGATGTGGTGCGTGTCGGCCAAGCCCAAGTGGGTCCATGTTTTGCCCCCGTCCGTCGACCGATACACGCCGTTGCCGGGGGAGACGTTGCCCCGAATGCAGGCTTCGCCCATGCCCACGTACAGGACTTCCGGGTCACTCGGGGCCAGCGCGATGGCGCCGACCGACGAGGTTTCAAAGAATCCATCGGACACGTTCTGCCACGTGATGCCGGCATTGCGGGTTTTCCACACGCCGCCACCGGTCGACCCCATGTAAAACGTGGTGAGGTCCGTGGGGTGTCCTGCCACCGCCACCACCCGCCCTCCACGATGGGGCCCTATGTTTCGCCAATGCATGGCGTCAAAAGGTCGTGCCATGATCTGCCTCCTTGAAAGTGCCGCCCCTGTCATCCGAACGGCGGTGAGCGCGCCGTCGTGTCCCTATTCCGGCTCGGCGCGCAGATTCCTTCTGGCCAGCGGCGGAACGGCCGGGTGCGGAGCGGGCATGGCGCAGCAGGTCGCTCATGGCGCGTCCAGCACCGGTCCCAGCTCCGAAGCCAGCCGCTGGTTCACCGCCTGCATCTCGCGGGCTTGGGCCACGAGGCGCTGGTCCGCCGGCGGAACCGGGTGCGCGTCCAGCCATGTCCTGATCCGATTGGCGAGCGCGGGGTCCACGATGGCGCCGATCGCCTGCAACACGCGGCCCACGGAGGCCGTGGGAAAGGTGGCCAGCACCTCATCCCACCGCTGCTCGAGGAGCGTCCAGGCGGCCCGGGCGCTGTGGGGATGGCTGAGCGCGGCCCCAAGCCCCGTGGCCCGGTTCTGGAGCGGTGTATCGGACGACAGGTAGTACCTAAGGGTCTGGTCCACGAGCTGGGGGTCACGGAACTGCGCCAGGGCTTGGTGGTAGCGCAGGTGCTCCTGGGGGGTGGGGGCGAGTGCCATGGCTTCGCGATAGCGCGCCCAGTCCTCAGGCGTGCCTCTCACCGCGGCCGCTGCCATGACCGCCCCCATGAGGCTTTGGGCCAGCGGCGCTGTCCCCGCTAGGTGGCCCCGGGCTAGCGCCTGGGCCTGCTCGACGACGGCCCGGTCCTCGGCGGCCGTGCCCAATAGGCGCACGAGCGCCGCGCGCAGCTGGGCGCTGGCGGCGCTCTCGCCGTCGTGGGGCTGCCAGCCCACGGCCTCCAAGGCCGGGCTGGCGATGGCCGCGATCTGGGCCGCGGCGCTCGGGCGCAGGGCGGACGGGGCGAGGGAGAGCAGCAAGGTCATCCCGCGCGCCGCCGCTTGCCACACATCGGGGTGCCGCTCGTCGGCCAAACGGCTCCACAGCCTCAGGACGTGGCCCACTGGCGCGCGGCCCGCCTGCACCAGCGCCCACGCATCTTCCAGCAGAGAGAGCTTGTCTCGGTCAGCCAGGTGGGCCCAGGATTCCGTGATTCGCGGCCACAGCCGCTCATCGTAGCGCACGCGAAAGAAGCCGGTGCTGTCCTCGTTGACCAGCACGTACGCGGTGTCAGGCGGCAGGGGGAGCGAGAGCGGATGGCGCCCCAGAATCGCTTGCTGCCGTGTGTCCGGCATGCGCGGCCCGTGGAAGCCGACGACAACGGGAATCTCCCACGCGCGGTCGTCGGGCGCGCCGTCGTAGCGAAACCGCGACTGGCTGAGCGTGAGCGCTTGGCCGTCGGGGGAGAGGCTGGCGGATACCAGCGGGAACCCCCCCTGCGTGATCCACGAGTCGGCGATAGGCGCCACCGGCACAGTGGAGCAGGATTCGAGTGCGGCCCACAGGTCGGCCGTCGTGGCGTTGCCGTGGCGGTGCCGCTCCAGATACGTGTGGATGCCGCGCCGAAAGGCGCGGGGGCCGAGATGCTGCTCCAGCATGCGGATGACCGCCGCGCCTTTGGTGTACGTCAGCACGTCAAACATGCCGTAGGCAGCCGCCGGGTCCACCACTGGGAAATCAATGGGCCGGGTGGTGCTCAGCGCGTCGATGGCGAGCGCCGCGTTCTTGCGGCCGGCAAACGCGGTCCACACATCCCACTCCGGATGGGTGGCGTCCAGCACCATCTGGGCCATGAAGGTCGCAAACGCCTCGTTCAGCCAGCACCCATTCCACCAGGCCATCGTCACGAGGTCGCCAAACCACATGTGCGAGGTTTCGTGGGCCACCGTGCTGGCGATGCGCCGCCGATCGTCCAGGGAGGATCGCGCCGGGTCGGCCAGCAGAGCCTCGCGGCGGTAGGTGACCACGCCCAGGTTCTCCATGGCGCCGGCGGCAAAATTGGGGATGGCGACGTGGTCCATCTTGGGCGTGGGACACGGGACGCCGAAGTAGTCCGCCAGGAAGTCCAGCGCCTCCACGGCAGCGGCCTGTGCCACGGCGGTAAGTCCCATCTCCCCCGGAGCGGCGGCGATGCGGACCGGGATGCCGCCGGCGGTGGCCACGGGTGACGTCAGCTCCAGTGGGCCCACCACCAGCGTCAGCAGATAGGTCGACATGGGCATCGTCTCGGCAAACGACACGCGCCGACGGCCGTCCGGCAGGATGTCGGAGGACGTCTCCGGGGCGTTGGACAGCGCCGTGGAGCCCGCCGGCACCGTGGCCGCCACCACAAAGGTGGCCTTGAAGTCTGGCTCGTCCCAGCACGGAAACACGCGGCGCGCGTCGGTGGGAAAGGCATTCGTGACGGCGAGGTGGGCCGGCTCGCCGGCGGCGCTGCGCGTGTCCACCCGGTAGAAGGCGCGCAGCTGGGCTGCAAACGTGCCGGTAAAGCGGATGTGCAGCGTGTGGCGGCCGGGCGCCAGGGGGGTGGAGGGTCGGATGGCCAGGCGCTCCTCCTGCGGCAGCAGCTGTGCCGTGGCTGGCACGCTGGGCCCCCCAGCGACCGAGACCGCCACCGCATCGATGGACAAATCCGCCGCATTGAGCAGCACGGTGTCCACGGGGGCGCGCACGTCGACAGCAATGGCCGCCTGCCCCGTGAAGCTGTCGCCTCCCTCCACGTCGAGGGCGAAGCTGAGCCGGTACTGCCGGGGCACCACGGTCCGCGGCAGGCGAAAGGGATTGTCGGGGCTCATCGGGGGACTCTCCCAAAGTCGCGGCGGGGCTCCGGGCCGCCAGGCGGCGGGAGCCCCTGGCTCGTGTTCTTGGCCATGACGGACAGCATCTCATAAAGCAGGTTGGCCGCCAGCAGCGATGTGATGGCGCCCGGGCCGTCGTAGGGCGGTGCCACCTCCACCAGCTCGGCCCCCACCAGCCAGTGGCCCACGAGCGCTTGGATGGCGCCCAGCGCCTCCCGGCTGGTGAGTCCCCCCACCTCGGGAGTGCCCGTGCCCATCGCGTAGGCGGGGTCCACCACGTCGATGTCAAATGACAGATACGTGGGCTCGTCGCTGGGCACGGCGTCGAGCGCGTGCCGGATGGTGCCTTCAGGATCCCGCTCCAGCTCGCGGAGCGTCACGACGCGAAATCCGTGGTCGGCCGCGTACTGGAAGTCGTCGCGGGTAAACTGCGGCCCGCGAATCCCAATCTGCAGCACTTGGCCCAGCAGTTGCTCTTCATACGCGCGGCGGAGCCACGTGCCATGGGTGTAGCGCTGCCCCCAGTGCTGGTCCCAAAAGTCGAAGTGGGAATCGAAGTGCACCAAGTGGACCGGGCCGTGGGTGCGGTGCACGGCGCGCAGCAGCGGCAGCGCCATTGAGTGGTCGCCACCCGCCACCAGCGGGGCCACCCGGTGGTCCAGCAGGGTGGCGACCACCGCCTCCACCTTCTTCGCGGTCTCGATAAACGAGCCCGGCACCACGTCCACATCGCCATAATCGACGACGTTCAGCACGTCGAACGGATAGACGTCGACGTTCATGTTGTAGGGGCGCAGCAGGCGGGACTGCTCGCGGATGGCGGAGGGCCCCACGCGGGCGCCAGCGCGGTATGTGGTGGCGTCGTCAAACGGGACTCCCAGAAACGCCACGTCGATGTCGGTCAGGTCTCGATCGTGCGGCAGTCGCGCAAAGGTGGCCACCTGGCCAAACCGGGGGGACACCATGGCGTCCAGCGGCTGAATGCGGCGTCGGCGGGGTGGAGGCTGTTCGGACAACATCGACACCTGCTTTCTGTCATGTCGTGCGCCGGCTAAGCATGGGCATCTCATCATACTGCCACACCGCTCGGGATGGCGGTGGCGAATCGCCGGTCGTCCCGATTGGTGGAGCGCGCGATGACGGGGGACGACATCGTCATGGCGCGGGCCGGCGAGCCGGCCCGCGCCGGGTGCCCTGTGATCCGCCGGCACCCCGTGTGCCTGGGGGTGCGCAACTTGGGTTTGCGATTCGCGAGGATTTCGATGCGCGGTGGTGGCTGATGCCACAAGCCGTGTCTGGCTCAGCGCGGTGAGCGCACGGGAAATTGCCATCAAGGCAGGCCTGGGGTGTCTCGAGGGGCCATCGCCGGATGCATGGGCGGAGATTCTCCGTGCCCAAGTGGCGCGGTCACGCGTCTTCGTACGGCCCGTCACGATGAAACCAGCGCTCGCGGTGGGGCGCCGCCACGCCGCACAGCGATCCCTTCGACCGCTTGCTGATTGCCCAGGCCATCGCCGAAAGCGTGCACCTCGTGACTCACGGCGCCCGCATCGCCGCCTACCCGGCATTCGTGTGGTGGTGAGGGCCGCGCTTGGACAGGGGCGCAGGAAGGCGCTGGAGGGCGCCGCGTGAGCGGCGCCCTCCAGCGCGACCACCTCGTGGCGCCTCTACCCGATGAGCGGCACGCGCGCCTCGCGCATTTGGTCGGTGAGTGCCGCCGTCTCGTCGGTCATGAGGGAGGAGAGCTCGGCCATCGCGGCCAACGCCTCGGCTTGCAGGCTGTGGAACACGGCGTAGCACTGGGTTGGCGGCCGCGAAGGGCCCATGGACACCGTGGATTCCAGCGAGGCGATTTTGCTGTTGAGCTTGGGCGGGTAATTGAAGGAGTCCGCTCGGCTGGTGCCGCGCGACTCCACCAGCTTGCCCTCGGCGGCCGCCAGGCGATCCGACAGCGCCCGGCAGGCCGCCGCCAGCGGGCCAAAGTCTTGAGCCGAAAGCTCTGTGGCCCAGCGATCCAGCGAGGCGCGCACGCGCCGGCTGTCGCGCACCAGCTCGTGAATGGCTGACAACTGGTCCCGGATCTGCATGAGCAGCTCGAACTGCGCCTGGAGATCCTGTTGGGTGGCCTCGCTCTTGGGGTTCGCCCGCACCTCGAACGTCTCGGCTTGGCTGTGGCCTCCTGCCGTGAGGGTGACGCGGTAGGTGCCTGGCACGGCCATGGGGCCCAGGAGGCTCCCACCCCAGTAGGGCGACAGGGCGCTGTCATCCAGCTTGGTGGCGTTCGGATGCCGCAGGTCCCACACGAACTGGTGCAGTCCGGGACCTGTGGTCACCCGGTGCCGGTGGGCCTTCTGGGTGTCCTCGGAGTCGGTGCTGGAAAACTCGACGATCAGGCGGCCTTCGGCGTCTTGGAATCGCAGCGCGACGGGCGTGGCATCGCCGTCCAGCCAGTAGGTGACGACCGCACCGTCGGGGGGATTTTCACCCGCGGTGAGGAGGACCAGGGACTTTCCGGTGGCCGCGGCCGCATCCCGCCGCACCTCGGCAATGGCGTGGCCCACCCCGGATTCCACATACACCCGCTGGCCTACGTCGGCCCTAGGGGTCCACGCGGGCGGGCGGCGGTACGCGGGCCGCGGCGGCGACAGGTGGACTGGGACAGCGGGGTCGCGGTCGGGCCAGCGGCGCAGCAGCGTCAGATCGTCCAACACCCAGAACGCGCGCCCGTGAGTGGCCAACACCAAGTCATCCTGGGCCACGACCAGGTCGTGTACGGGGACCACCGGCAGATTGCCAGCCAGCGCATGCCAGCGCTCCCCCTGATCCCATGACACGTAGGCGCCCGTTTCGGTGCCGGCATAAAGCATCCCACGGCGCACCGGGTCCTCTCGGATGGCCCGAGTAAAGTCGCCGGCGCGGATGCCTGCCACGATCTTCGTCCACGTGCGGCCGTAGTCGGTGGTGCGGTACAGGTAGGGCGCGGGATCGTCAAGCTTGTAGCGCGTGGCAGCCACATAGGCCGTGCCCGCGTCGTGCGGCGACGCCTCGATGAGGCTCACCAGCGCCCACTCGGGCAGGTCCGGCGGACTCACGGCCTGCCACGACGCCCCGCCATCCTGGGAGACGTGCACCAGGCCGTCGTCGGAGCCGGCCCACAGCACTTGGGCTGACACCGGCGACGCGGCCAAGGCAAAGATCGTCCCGTAGTACTCGGTGCTGACGTTGTCCTGCGTGATGGGTCCGCCTGACGACCCCAGCGTGTCCGGGTCGTGGCGTGTGAGGTCGGGGCTCAGCACCTCCCAGCTTTGGCCGCCGTCGCGCGAGCGAAAGACATGGTTGCCCGCGGCGTAGAGGCAGTCGGGATCGTGGGGAGACAGCACGATGGGAAACGTCCACTGAAACCGGTACCGGAGGTCGCCCGCTCCATAGCCAATCGGGTCGTCCGGCCACACCGTGATGTCAACCTGCTCGCCGGTTTCATGGTTGTAGCGGGTCATGCGCGAGGCATAGCTGCCCGCGTACACGATGGCGGGATTGTCTGGCCGCACCGCGATGTAGCCGCTCTCCCCGCCGCCGACGGGGTAGCACTCGGCGAGGCTGATATTGCCGTGGTCCGACCGACTGGGCACGGAGAGCGTGGTGTTGTCCTGCTGCGCCCCGTACACGCGGTACGGATGCTGGTGATCCGCCACCACGTGATAGAACTGGGCCGTGGGCTGGTTGAAAATCGTGGACCAGGTGCGCCCGCCGTTCAGCGTGACGGTGGCCCCGCCGTCATTCCCCAAAATCTGGCGTGCGGGGTTGCCGGGATCAATCCACAAGTCGTGGTTGTCGCCGTACGGGTTGGACACTTCCGCAAAGTGGCGGCCCCCGTCGTGCGACACCCAAACCCCCAAATTCAGCACGTAAACGGTGTCCGGGTCGACCGGATCGGCAAAGAGGTGCATGTAGTACCAGGGCCGCTGGCGCAGATCGGGCTGATCCGTCAGCCGGTCCCAGTGCGCCCCGCCGTCGTCCGATCGATACAGGCCGCCCTGCCCGTCGGCGGCTTCCACGACGCTCCACACCCGGTGGGGGCGTGCCGGGGAGAGCGCCACCCCGATGCGGCCCTTGACCGCCGTGGGAAAGCCGGGGCGGGTGCTGATGTCGGTCCAGGTGTCTCCCCCATCCGTGGTTTTCCAGACGCTGCTGCCGGGCCCGCCACTGCGGAGGGTCCACGGATAGCGGCGCACATCCCAGCAGGCCGCATACAGCACGTCGGGGTTGCTGGGGTCCATCGTCAGGTCAATGGCGCCCGTGGTCTCGCCGCGGAACAGCACCTGGTGCCAGTGGGCCCCTCCGTCCCGGCTCTTGTAGATGCCGCGCGCAGGGTGCGGGCCAAACGCGTGGCCCAGCGCCGCCACGTATACGGTGTCGGGGTCGCGGGGGTGCACCCGCACGCGGGCAATGTGCCGTGTGTCGGCCAGGCCACGGGGAGTCCAGGTCTCGCCCCCGTCGTCGGAGCGGTACACGCCGTCGCCGTACGACACGTTGCCGCGAATGCACGCCTCGCCCATGCCCGCATAAATCACCCGGGGATCCGAGGGCGCCACCGCCAGGGCGCCCACCGAGGCGGTTTTAAAATACCCGTCCGATATGTTCTGCCACGTGATGCCGGCGTCGTCGGTCTTGAATACGCCGCCGGCCGCCGCCCCAAAGTAAAACACCTGCGGGTCTGTGGGATGTCCCACCACCGCCGACACCCGCCCGCCCCGATGGGGGCCTAGCGATCGCCAGTGCAGTGCCTGCATGAGATCCAATGTGTCTGCCTCCCTGTCTCGCCAAAATGGACCTGCCGTCCGATGTCCACTTCCCGACCCGCCGCCCAGTCCCTGCTGACGCCCCAAAAACGTGTCCGATCCGAAGGCCCCGGACGGCCCAGCGGTGAGGTGGCTACTCGCGCCGGGGCGTCTCGCCGCGCCGCGCCGGTGTCATCGCCATGCCGTACCCCACGAGCGCCACGGCAAAACCCAGCGACATGAGCATGGAGGGGCCGGGAAGCCTGTCGCCGAGGAAGGCCGCGCCACTGCCGGCCGCCCCCAGCACACCCACCAGCCCCACCAGCGACCACCAGCGGCTGCCCAACGGGGGGCGGCCGCAGGCGGCCCGGGTGTGAGCGGCGGCCGCCACCCCCAGCAATATCCCGCCCGCGATGTGCAGGCGGAGAGCCCAGGGGCCGCGCGCGACCACCCACCAGAGGCTGCGGAGTGCCCCGACGGCCCCGCTGGGGGGCGAGCCCGCATAGTGGGGCCAAGAGATTGTGAAGAGATTGACCCACATGCCGAGGAGGAACTCGAGCACCAACAGCACCATGATGGCCAGCGTCAGGCCCCGGAGGCTCGAAGCGGCATGTTGGGTCATGGCAGCCCTCTTCTCCCCGGCCACTTTTCCCCGGCCACTTCTCCCCGGCCACTTCTCCCCGGCGAACCCGGCGCCTGTTCGCCCGATTATATCAGCGGCCGCACCCCCGCCGGATGTGGCGCAATTCCGCCGAAGAGGGTGTCAGGGGCCAGGGACTGTGGTATAATCCCCTAGATTTTCCATAAGTCCGGGCTGTTGCCGTGCTGCCGGCACCGCCCAAAGCCCGCTCGGCTCAATGGGCCAGGGTGACTGGGCGGCTTTGGTGGCCGGCGTGAAGGAGGCTTGGTGTATGATGGATCCATCCCACAGCCAGCACACGGTGACCCTCACCGTGAACGGCCAGCGGCGAACAGAGTCCCTGCCCCCCAATCTGCTGCTGTCCGAGTATCTGCGAGATTACCTCCGCCTCACCGGCACCCACATTGGGTGCGACACCAGCCAATGCGGCGCGTGCACCGTCTTGGTCAATGGCGACCCTATCAAGTCCTGCACCGTGCTGGCGGTCCAGCTGCCCGGCGCGGCGATTGACACCGTCGAGGGGCTGGGGCGTCCCGGCGCCCTCCACCCGGTGCAGGAGGCGTTTCGCGCGGACCATGCCCTGCAGTGTGGGTTCTGCACTCCCGGCGTCCTGATGACGGCCGTCGCCCTGCTGAACCGCGATCCCCACCCGACGGAGGCGGCGATTCGCCGGGGGCTCGACGGGGTCATCTGCCGCTGCACGGGATACGAAAACATCGTGACGGCTATCGCGCACGCCGGTGCCCGCATGGCCGCCCCGCAGGAGGTGAGCCAGCATGTCGACTGACGGCGGGGCCGCCCACGCCGCGCCTCTGATGGGCCAATCGGTGCCGCGGCGCGAGGATGCCCGGCTGCTCACAGGGCACGGGCACTACACGGCGGATGTGAACCGCCCAGGGCAGCTGTACGCGGTGATGCTGCGGAGCCCGCATGCGCACGCGCGCCTCCGCGCGGTTCGGACCGACGCAGCCCGCCAGGTGCCCGGCGTCGCGGCCATCTACACCGGCGCTCAGCTGGCGGGCCGCATCGCGCCGATTCCCACCGCGTGGATCCCCCCGGGCTCTGAGCTGGCCCTCACGGATCATCCCGCCCTCGCCGACACCACCGTGCGCTACGTGGGCGATGGCGTCGCGATGGTGGTGGCCGAGTCGCTGGCGGCGGCTCGGCAGGCCCGAGCCCTCATTGACGTGGATTATGAGCCACTGGGTGCGGTCACGTCGGTGGCTGAGGCCATGGACCCCGACGCCCCGCGGGTGCATGAGGGTGTGGCGGGCAATGTGGCGCTCCACTGGCGGGCCGGCTCGGACCCGGCCGCCGTGGAGCGGGCCCTGCAGGACGCCGAAGTGCGCGTGCGCGAGACCATCCGGCAGCAGCGGCTCATCCCGAACCCCATGGAGCCCCGGGCGGCCGTCGCGGAATTCGACGCCGCCGACGAGGCGCTCACCCTGTGGGTGACGAGCCAGAATCCCCACATTCACCGGCTCTTGGTGGCTGGGGTGCTGGGATTGGCCGAGCATCGTGTGCGCATCATCGCTCAGGATGTGGGCGGCGGGTTTGGCAGCAAAATTGCGTGCTACCCCGACGAGGTGCTGGTGGCCTTTGCCGCCCGCGACTTGGGCCGCCCGGTGAAGTGGGTGGAGGACCGCCGCGAGCACTTCACGGCGACGACCCATGGGCGAGACCATGTGGACGAGGTGGTGCTGGCGGGCCGCCGCGACGGCACCCTCACGGCGCTGGCCGTCCGCACGCAGGCCAACCTGGGGGCGTATCTCTCCACGGCGGCCCCGGGCGTGCCCACCATCCTGTTTGGCCTCATTGCCAACGGCCCCTACGACATCCCGGTGGCCGCCACCGAGGTTTACGGGGTCTACACGCACACCACGCCGGTGGATGCCTATCGTGGCGCCGGCCGGCCGGAGGCCACCTTTCTCATCGAGCGGCTGGTGGACCGGTTTGCGCACGAAATTGGCATGGACCCGGTGGAGGTGCGCCGCAAGAATCTCGTGAGGGCGGATCGCTTTCCCTATACGAATGCGTTTGGCATCACCTACGACTCCGGACGCTATGAGGAGGCGCTGGACCGCGCCCTAGAGCACCTGGATGTGGGCGCCTTCCGCCGCGAGCAGGCGGACGCCGCGCGGCAGGGCCGCCTCGTGGGACTGGGTGTGTCGACCTACGTCGAGATGTGCGGCCTGGGCCCGTCGGAGGTGGCTGGCGCCGTGGGATTCCAGGGCGGGCTTTGGGAGCATGCGCTGGTGCGCGTGCTTCCCACCGGCAAGGTCATGGTCATGACCGGCATCTCCCCGCACGGACAGGGCGAGGAAACTACGTTCGCGCAAGTGGTGGCGGACCGGCTGGGCTGTGCCATGCAGGATATTGAGGTGCTGCACGGCGACACCCAGCTGGTGTCGATGGGCTGGGGCACGTATGGCTCGCGGTCCACGGCGGTCGGGGGTGGGGCGCTGTCGGTGGCGCTGGACCGCGTCGTGGACAAGGCGCGGAAGATTGCCGCCCACGTCCTGGAAGCCGATGTCGCAGACGTGGCGCTGGAGGCGGGGCGGTTCGCCGTCCGCGGGGTGCCGGACCGGGCGGTCTCGTTCGCCGACGTGGCGCAAAAGGCGCATCTCGCGTGGAGCTTGCCCGAGGGCGTGGAGCCGGGCCTGGAGGCGGAGGCGTCTTACAATCCCTCCAACTTCACGTATCCCTTCGGCACGCATCTGGCGGTGGTGGAGGTGGATCCCGACACCGGGGAGACGACGCTCCAGCGGTACCTGGCCGTGGACGACTGCGGCCCGCGCATCAATCCCATGATTGTGGACGGGCAGGTGCGCGGCGGCATCGTGCAAGGCATCGGGCAAGCCCTGTGGGAGGGGGCGGCGTACGACGCTCAGGGCCAGCTGCTGACGGGATCCCTCATGGACTATGCGCTGCCGAAGGCCCGGTGGCTCCCGCCCATCGAGACCGACTTCACGGAGACGCCCGCGCCGCACAATCCCCTGGGGGTGAAGGGGGTGGGCGAGACGGGCACCATCGCGGCCACGCCCACCATCGTGAACGCGGTGATGGACGCGCTGGGCTCGCTGGGGATTCACCACCTAGACATGCCGCTGACCCCGGAGAGGGTGTGGCGGGCGATCCAGGATGCCCGTGCTGCCGCGCCGCTGGGCGCCGCGGGCGCCGGCGAAGGAGGAGGGATGCGGTCATGATGCTGGGGGCGTTCCAATATGAGCGGCCGGCGTCACTGGACGAGGCACTCCGGCAGGCCGCGGCCGTGCCGGGTGCGCGCTGGCTGGCGGGCGGCATGAGTCTCTTGCCCCTGATGAAGATGGAGCTGGCGGATCCCCCAGCCTTGGTGGACCTGGCCGGGGTGGCCGACTTGGTGGGAGTGCAAGAAGATGGCGGCGCGCTTCGGGTGGGCGCCATGACGCGGCATGCCGAGCTGGCGGAGCATCCGCTGGTGGCGCGCCATGCCCCCCTGCTGGCCGCTGCGGCTTCCCAGGTGGGAGATCCTCAGGTGCGCCACCGCGGCACCATTGGAGGCAGCCTGGCCCACGCGGATCCGGCCGCCGATCTGCCCGCCGCCGTCCTCGCGCTGGACGCCACCATCGAGGTGGCGTCCCCGCGGGGCCGGCGGGAAATTCCCGCGAAGGATTTCTTTCTGGGGCCGCTGATGACCGCACTGGAGCCGGACGACGTGATTGTGGCGGTGGTGGTGCCCCAGCGCGGGGCGCATCGCCAGGCATACCACAAGCGGCCGCACCCGGCGTCCGGCTATGCGGTGGTGGGCATTGCCGCCTCAGTCCTGCGCGAGGCGGATCGGGTGGCCAGCGCGGCCATTGCCGTGACCGGGGTGGCCAGCCACGCGTTTCGGGCCCGCCGGGCCGAGGAACTGCTCACGGGGCAGGTGATGACGGACGCGCTCCTGGCCGAGGTGGCCAGCGTGGTGGCGAGCGGACAGGAGGTGTGGGGCGACCTGTATGCCTCGGCCGACTACCGCCGCCACCTGGCCGGCCTCACCACGCGCCAGGTGCTGGAGCGCCTCTGGGACGACCGCTAGGGACGCGAGAGCGCCAGCGCACGCGCCTCGCGGTGCGCTGGCGCCATGTCCCGTGCGCCTCCCCTACGCCGTGGGAAATCCCATCGCCTGCTTCAACTGCACCACCTTGGGATTGGCCCGCCGGGCAGCGGCTTCCTGGCCGTCTTTGGCCACGGCCATCAGCGCATCGGGGTGGGCCAGCAGGTCGTTGGCCCGCTCGCGCACTGCCGCGGTTGATTCCACCACCACTTCGGCGACGGCGCGCTTGAAGGCGCCGTAGCCGGCCGTGCGGTAGCGCTGGGCCCAGGCTTCGCGATCTTCGCCCGACAGGGCGGCCGCGATCTCTAAGAGATTGGAGATGCCCGGCTTGCGCTCGGGGTCGTAAGCCACGTCGTTGTCCGAATCGGTGACGGCTGACAAAAATTTCTTGCGGATCTTGTCGGCCGGCTCCAGGAGCAGCACCGTGCCGTCAGGATCGTCGGTGCTTTTGCTCATTTTGTCGGTGGGCGCTCTGAGCGACATGATGCGCGCGCCGACGGGGGGAATCACGGGTTCGGGCACGGTAAAAATGGGCCCGTAGCGATTGTTGACCCTCACCGCCAAATCCCGCGTGAGCTCCACGTGCTGCTTTTGATCTTCACCCACCGGGACGGTGGCGGCATCGTACAGCAGGATATCCGCCGCCATCAGGACGGGGTAGGCGAAGAAGCCGACGCTCACCGCATCGTTGCCGCGCCCCTTGGCCTTGAACTGCGTCATGCGCGACAGCTCCCCCATATGCGCCGCGCACTCGAGGAGCCATGCCATCTCGGCGTGCGCCGGCACGCCGCTCTGGAGGAAGACGAGGCTGCCGTTCGTGTGGAGGTCGAGGGCCACCAGTACGGCCAAGACTTCCAGAATAGCGGCATGAAGCGCTTCGGGAGGCCGCTCGACGGTGATCGCGTGCAGGTCGCACACGCCAAAGACGCTGCCGGGCGTCGGCTTCCAGTGAGACAATGCGCCGATGTAGTTGCCGAGCGTCACATGCCCGGTCGGCTGAATAAACGACAATGCCTGCTCCACCCGATCGCTCCTCAATAAGTTTTGCGCGCACGACAGCACCGGCTCCCGCACGAGATTAGCGCCATTATCGTCCCCAAAGCGGCCCGAGGCGTCAAGCGAGTCTGCCCGAGCGAGCCGGGCGGCCTGTGCTCAGGGCGCGGGAGCCGTGGCCTCTTCCCGAGCCGGGGGGTGACAGGCCCCGACCCGCGGCGTATTGTGGGGCGTATCTTGATGGGAAGAAGCGTTGTCGCCCCCAGCCGGATCGCCCGGGCGCCGCGGTGTTGGTCCGGGCCGCCGTGAGGCGAGGCATTGTCCAAGAAGACGCACAGACCGCTTAACGGAGAGATCGGCATGACCTTGTCCACCCGGTGGAGTACGCTGGCCAAGTGGTGGCGGCACTGGCGCACCACCCTGATTCTGAGTGTCGTCGCGCTGTTGGTGGGCGGGCCCTGCCTGCTGGTGGGGTCCAGCACTGTGGTGCTGGTCTGGCAGGGCCTAAGCGCCCGGCAGGCCGTGGCGGCGCACAACATCGCGGCCGTGCACCGCGACCTATCGTGGGCGGTTCCCGCGCTATCCACCTTGCGCCTCGGGCTGCACGGCTTCTTTTGGCTGGGGGATGTGCCGGGGATCGGCCCCACCTATCGTGCAGCGGTCGATCTGGCCCAGTTCAGCTTCAGCGCCGCCGTCGTGGCACGGTCGGCCGTGGGCGCGCTGCCGGGGACGCTGCCGGCGTCCGCCAGCACGCTCGGGGTGGCCAGCACGGTGGCGGCGCGGCTGCCCGAGATGACGGCGGCGGTGGCGCGGCACCAGGCCGATCTGCACAGCATGGCGGCCGCGCTGCGGCAGGTGCCCCGACAGGGCGTGTGGTCTCCCGTGGCGCGCCCGCTGGCGGTCTGGACTCCGCGGCTGCTGGTGGGCCTGAGAGACGTGCAGGACGCGCTGCCCACCTGGCGGCGGGCGCTCCCCGCCGTGATGCGGATGCTGGGGTTTCCCCATACGCAGCACTACCTGGTATTTTTTCAAAACAATGGCGAAATGCGCGCCACGGGAGGCTTTCTGACGGCATACGCGGTCGTCACCATTCGGCACGGCGTCGTGGCCCCCATCCACGAGCACGGCATCTATTCACTGGCGCCAGCCATTCGGTATCGGCCGCCCGCGCCGGGGCCCATCGCCTATGAATTTGCTCTCAAGCATTGGCACCTGCGCGACGCGAACACCTCCCCGAACGTCCCGACCACGGTTCAGACCATCTATAGATTTTGGAATTCCATTCCCCACCATCCCCAGATCAATGGGGTGCTGTTTGTGGACGTCTGGGTGGCCGACCAGCTGATCGGGGACGTGGGCCGGGTCAACGTGGTGACCCCCTACCATCACGCGGTGTTCACGGCCAAAAACGCCAACGTGACCATGGAGTACCTGGCGGAGCTGGCTCCGTATCCCCGCCCCGGCCTGGACAAGCAGTTTCTAGGGGTCCTGGCCCACGACCTCGTGACCCGCATCGTTCACGGCAGCACTCATCTGAAGCTCCAAGTGCTTCAGTCGCTGAAGACGGCGCTCGCGCGCAAGTGGATCCTGCTGTACTTCAACAATCCCAGCGAGGAGCAGTGGGTTGAGCACTTCGGGTGGGGCGGACAGGTTATTCGCCACACCCACGGGGCGAACTATCTGCAGGTCGTGGACGAAAACTTGGGCGGCCATAAGGACAACTTCTTCCTCAAGGAGCAGGTGAGCACCCAAATTGAGCAGGCGGCTCCGCACACCTACATCCAAATCACCACCGTGACGCTGGTCAACCCTGCGCTCTACAACGGGTGGATGGTCGTGCCCTACAGCGGCTTGGTGCGCCTGTATGTGCCTCGCGGCGCCCAGCTCGTCAGCTTGCAGGGCAGCGCTGGCTTTTCCCAGAACCACGTGAATCCCACGCTCAACAAGTCGGTGTTTGGGGGATTCATCGTGATGGGGGCGCGCCGGTCTCTCAAGGATCCCCCCGCCACGGGCAGCCTGACCGTGACCTATCGGCTGCCCTTTCATAGCCTGCCGCGCCGCCTCATTCTGCAGGAGCAGCCCGGGAGCCGCAGCGTGCCGGTGACCATCACCATCGGGACGTTTCACCGCCGCGTGGTCCTGCGCCACGACATGACCATCGTGCTGCCCGCGGGTCTCTCTGTCCCCGCGTATCAGCCGTGAGCGGAGGACGATGCCGGGATGCCATGGTGGTCCGGGTTCCCCGCCGGCGCGCGGAGTCCGCGTGCGTCCCTGGGGGGGGGAGCGTCTAAGATGGGCGAGCCCCACCGGGGCGCGCCAGAGGGAGGGATCGCGTGGACGCGTTTTACTTGGATCCGAGCGCATTCCCGGCGTGGCAGGCGGGAGCCGCCGCCGCAGCGCACCGCGCCGAGCGGCGCTGGTCCGACATGAGGGCCTTCTTCGCCGGCCAGCCGGCCGATGGGGCGGACCCGGTCATCTATGAGGTATACACCTGGCCGCCGCAAGGGGCTGGCTCCACCGATCTGGATGTGAGCCTGACCCTGCTGATGGCCGGCAGGATTGGGGACGAGCCCTTTCACACCAAGGGGCACTTTCATCACGACCCGGACGGACCCGAATACGTGTCCGTGGTGTCGGGCGAGGGCCTTTTGGAGCGGGCGACGCGCAGCGGGTTGGTGGAGTCCGTGGCGCTGCGGGCGGGTGTGCAGACGCTGGTGCCGGCCGGATGGGCCCATCGCGTGCTCAACCCCGGGCCCGCGCCGCTGGCCTTTGTCAGCATTGCGTCGCGACACGTGGGCCACGACTATGGCGGCGTGCGCGTGGCGGGCTGGGTGAGGCCCTAGCCGCGTCGAATCCGGCTCCGCACGCCCGGGCGCGGCAGCATGCCACGGGAATCCGAGGCAGAAGATATAGGCGTCTGAGATACCCGTGGGGGGTATGTAGTACCATGAAGCGAGGAGGGATGCGTGATGGCGGAAAACTTCGTGGCCGTGACAACCCGCGAGTCCGTGGATGCGGCCATTCAGTCCGTGACCGAGCGGCTCCAGGCGCATCAGTTTGGGGTCCTGTGGCATTTGGACATCAATGAGAAGCTTGTGGAGAAAGGGCTGGAGCCTGGACTGCCCTTCCATGTGCTGGAGGTGTGCAGTGCGCCGCGGGCCAAGCAGGCGCTCACGACCAACCAGCAGGTGGGCTACTTCCTGCCGTGCAAAATTGTCGTGTATACGGACGGCCAAACCCAAGGCACCGTCATTGGGTTGCAGCGGCCCCGCCTCATGACGGAGCTGCTGGGGGATCCTGCGCTGGAGCCACTGGCCAACGAGGTCGAATCGCTGCTTACGGCCGCTATTCAGGAAGCGGCCCACTAGCCTGGCCGCGGCCTCGACAGCCTTGGCGGCGGAAGCATAAGATCATGCCCACGAGGGTATTGGGGGTGATTGCGATGTTTTGGCAAGTGTTGCGCGACCCCACGCTGGGGTGTAGCTCGTACCTCCTGGGCGACGACCTAGAGGGCAGCGCCATGGTGGTGGATGCCTTGGGAGCGGTGGGCGCCGAAGCCTACGTGCTGGCAGCCCAGGAGGCCGGCCTCGCCATTCGGTGGGTGGTGGAGACACACGTGCATGCGGATCACGCGTCGGCGGCCCAGGAGCTGGCGGCAGCGGTGAATGTGCCGGTCACGCTGAGCCATCGGGCCGCGGCGGCGTTTCCCACAGCTCCGGTGCGGGACGGCGATGAGATTCGGTGGGGCTCTGTGGGCGTGACGGTTTGGGAAACCCCCGGCCACACGCCCGACAGCATCTCGCTCGTGGTGCGCGATACGCTGCGCGGCGACGACCCCTGGGTCGTCCTAACCGGCGACAGCCTGTTTGTGGGCGATGTGGGGCGGCCTGACCTAGGCGACGCCGACCCGGAGGAGATCCGGGCGGCCGCGCTGGACCAGTTTCACAGTGTGCGGCGGTTTCTCAGCCTGCCGGACTTCACGGAGGTGCACCCGGCGCACTATGGATCGTCGCCGTGCGGCGGCCTGTTCATGAGCAAGAAGCCCAGCTCGACGGTGGGTTACGAGCGGCGCTTCAACCGCATGCTGATGTTGGAGGAGCCGACCGCGTTTGTAGACCAGCAGCTGGCACTCCTGAAGCCGCCGCCGCCCGACGCGGAGCGCCTGCGCCAAGTCAATCTCGGGGCGGCCAAGCCGCCGGCCGCCGACGCGGCCGCGCCGGCGCCGCTGATGGCGCCCTGGCTCCAATCGGGAGGGGTAAAGGGAGGCGTGACTCCATGACGGGCACCGGTGAGGAACTGATGAGCGAGGCAGCCGCCGGCCGCCGGCTCTTGCTGGACGTGCGGCCCGGCGCCGCCTATACGCGGGGACACGTCGCCCACAGTCTGTCGGCGCCGTACGCCCAGCACGGCTGGGCGGCGCCGGTGAAGAGCTGGATCGACCGCCAAGGCGCCATCCCCGTGACCGTGCTGGCGGACAACGCGGTGGTGGGAGCGGCGGCGCAGCGCGCATTGCAAGAGGCGGGCGTGGCGTCCGTCTCTGTGCTGGACGGCGGGGCCGAGGCGTGGCAGGCTCAGGGTCTCCGTCTGGTGTCTGTGCCGGACATTACCGCGGACCAGTTGGCGAGAGAATTGAGCGAGTGGACCGTGATTGATGTGCGCGAGCCGTACGAATGGCGGTCCGGAGTGATTCCCGGTGCCCGAACCATTCCCTTGAACCAGCTGCCCGACCGCGCGGGCGCGCTGGAGGCGAACGGGCGCTACGCCTTGGTGTGTGCGCACGGCAACCGCTCGCAGGCGGCCGCGGCATTTTTGGCAGACCGGGGCTACCAGGTGGCCAACGTGCGCGGCGGCATGGCGCTGTGGCTGGCGGGCCGGCATCCGACCGCGCCGGTGGGGTAGCCGCACCCCCTGTGGGGGAGAAGGAGTCGATACATGAGCTTGATGACCGATGATGTGAAGGCAGAGGTGCAGCAGTTTCTGGACGGGTTGGACAAGCCGGTGACGGTCCATGTCCACGCCGTGGCGGGAAACCCGGCCTCCGACGCCGTGGAAGAGCTGTGGCGCGACTTGAGCGCCATCAATCCCAAGGTGGTGGTGGCGGTGAAGGCCGAGCGTCCCGAGCCCCTAGCTCCGGAGACGGCGGACGACCTGGAGAGTGTCGTTACGACATTCAGTGTGGATGGGGACGACACGGGCATCCGGTATCTGGGCTTCCCGGGCGGCCACGAATTTGGCCCCATGCTGCAGACCCTGCGAGATTTGTCCACCGACACACCCCCGGAGCTGAGCGCGGCGGCGCGGGACTACCTGTCGCAGTTAACGCGGCCGCTTCACCTGGAGGTATTTGTTACCCCCACTTGACCCTACTGCCCCCAGGCAGTTCGCCTGGCTCAGCAGATGGCCCGGGTCAACCCGGAGCACGTTACGGCCGACATGGTGGATGCGCAGAGCTTTATGCGGCTGTCCCAGCGGTTCCGCGTCATGGGCGTGCCGATGACGCTGGTGAACGGCGAGGAGCAGGTAGTCGGGGCGGTGCCTGAGGGCGCCCTGCTGGAGAAGATTCGTCAGGTGGCGGCTAGCTGACCGCGTCGGCGCGCCGTCTGGTGTGGGCCACACTGTCTGTCAGTGTGGCCCTGTCCGTGTCCGACGCCTTTGTGGTGCCGTTTTTATGGCTCGAGCGGGTAGAGCCAGCCCAGCTGCTGGTGTTTGCCGGCCTGCAGTTTGTCGCGATGGCCGGCGTGTTTTTCGGCGCCCGGTGGCTCCCGTGGCCGCCGCGCCGCTTCATGCGCTGGGGCATTGCGCTCATGGTGCTGTTCTTGGTGAGCATTGCCGGTCTCGGCCACGCCGTGGCGCCGTGGGTGGACCTCTTGGGCATGGTGGCCGGCTTGGGGTACGGGTCGTACTGGCTGGGCTTGTACGTGGCCGCGCTGGGTGACACACGGGACCGCGACCGGGATCGGTTCAATGGGACGGTGGGCACGGCCGAGGCGGCGGCCAGCCTGATAGGGCCGCTGGCTGGCGCTGCGCTCATCCGGTGGGCCGGTGGCTTTGTGACAGTGTTTGCGGTGTCGGTGGCGGGACTGGTGCCTTCGTGGCTATTGACGCGCGCCGTGGGGGTGCACGCGCCGCGCGCCGCCCCCCGGGAGGCGATGGGGCCCGGCTGGCGGCCTCTCATAGCCGGCATGGCAGCGCGTGGCGCCTATGAGGGGATCCTGGTGGTGGTGCCCGGGCTCCTGATGTTTGAGACCACCGGGTCTGCTGTGCAGGTGGGGGCATTTGCCAGCCTTGTCGCGGCGATGGCCCTGGTGGGGAATCATTGGGCGGGGCGCGCGCAGAGCCCCCGCGCACGTCCGCGCCTCGCTTGGATGGGCGCTGGGTTGGTCGCGGCCGCCAGTGCGCTGCTGGCCGGGCTGCCCCTGCCCGTGAGCCTGTGGGGCTTTGGCGCTGCCGTGGGGCTGGCCATCCCGCTGCAGAAAGTGCCGCTCGAGGCGTGGAGCCTCGACGTGATTGGGCACACGCACCACCATCACCGGGCCACGGCCAGCAAGGAGCTGGCCCTCAATGGGTCGCGGGCGGTCGGCCTGCTGCTGGTGGCCGTGATGCTGGTGGGCGCCCGCGACGTGCTGGGGCTCACACGGGTGCTGTTCGCCGTGCCGGCACCGGCTGTGCTGGTGGCAGTCATGCTGGCGCGGGGGAGCACGCCAGATTCGGGCCCCAAGGGATCGGTCACGCCGACGTAGATCCGCCGCTCCCCACGGAACAGCTGGTTACCGGCCTCGGGCGTAAGCGCGTTGGCCATTTGTGGCCAGCAGCGTCCGTGATGTGCATTAGGCGGCCATCAGGCCGGCGCCCAGGTGTTCAGCCGCCGCGGAAGACCGCGACCATCCCCAGCCGGTCTGCAGCGGCTGACGGGGGAACGTGGAGCGGTCCACCGCCACCTGTGCGAGCTGGTGGGTGACGTGCGGAGCCGTCAGTGGGGCCACGTGATAAGCGACCGTCGCCCGCTGGCGAATCGCGTTGAGGGGCAGAGCGCCTTCTGTCGGGCTGGGACTTGGCTACCGGATCAGCCGCACGCGGTAACGCGGAAGCAACTCGCTCCACACCCGGTCCGCGGTGAGTGCCGTATCCTGACGCGTGTCGGCCAGGACCAGGCACGCCCGGTCGCCGAGCGACAACCCCAGCCGTCGCGTCTCCAGTGAAAGCGCCGCAGCCGCTTCGGCATCCGGCTGGGTAAAGGGAATGACGGCGATGTCGCGCAAATCGGCCAGCACAGCGCGCCATGCATTTGGGGTGAGGCCGCCTTGGTGAAGTTTGGCCAAAACTTCTGCCCAGTTAACGGCACTCATGACCACATCGGCCCCGAGAGCCTCGCCTACAATATCTGCCCCGGGCTCGGCGTGTAGGTAGGCGAGCAGGGCGGAAGCATCCAGCACCACCCTATTCGCGCGCCGCTTCGCGACGCCGCTCGGCCAGCAACTCCTCCACCAGCGATCGTTCGGGCGGGACGGCTTGGGTGACCAGCTCTTGCGCATGACGGTGGCGCTGCCGGGCCGATGTGACGCGGACCGCCTCCCCGTCCCAGTCCAGCACCACTTGATCCCCGTCCTTCACGTCCAAATACTGGCGCAGTTCTTTGGGCAGGACGATGCGGCCGCCGGACGACATCCGGGATACGATTGCCATGTGGTCACTCCTTGGCACGATGATATATCGTGTCACGTTCAGAGTCTAGGCCAGTGCTAACCCATAGTGGGTAGACGGAGCATGGGTCGGGGCGCCGCCCCGAGAGGTGTACCCCGTCGTGACCTCGGATCGAGGGGCCGACGAGGCGTGGGCGGCCCGGGGGCCGTGTAGCGATGTGCGCGATGCGGAGTGGGTCGCGGACCTGCTGCGCTATGGCGGGTCCCCGCCAGTTATGTCCCGGACCAAGCGCAACGGGCGGTGCGCGAACTCACCCGCTACGGGACGCGCCTCACGCAAGACCGCGCCCGCGAGGTCAACCGGCAACCCGTGGGACTTCTCGAACGGCCGTGCGCCTCAGCAGCCCGCCCGGGCCGCAAAAGCCCGCTGCACCACTGGTCGGTCCGTGAACGTGCCGAGAAATGCGGCGGCGGCCTCCACATCGGCGAAATTGCTCATGGCGCCCATCGACAGCCGCACTACGCCCAAGGTCGGAATCTCCATCCACTCAACCAGTTCGTCGATCGAGTGCCACGCCCCGGCGTGCTGGAAGGCCTGGCTCAGGCGGTCGGCCGCAAATCCCAGGGCGGCTTCGCCGGCTCCGGGGTTGCAGAAGCAGCCCGAGCGCAGGACGATGCCAGCATCATTGGCCTCTTCGATGACGAGCCGCTCATCCTGCGCCATCCCATTGGGGTCCAATACCCGAAACGCTACCGTGGGGCCGTGCGCGTGAGGCTCGCGCGGCCCCAGCACTTGAATGACGGGACGGCCGTTGTGGTGGTGCAGGGTCTGCAGCTCGCCCAGGACCCACGCCAGCAGCGCCGCCGTGCGGTCGTGAATGCGGTCGAGGTCTAGGCGGCCGAGGTGCCTAAGCCCGATGCTGACGGCGGGAATGTTCAGGAAGTCGGGCGTCCCGTCTTCGAATCCCGCCGGTGCCGGCAGCATGGCCGCCTGATCGGCGGCCAAGGACGATGCCAGCACCGTCCCGCCGGAAAACCAGGGGCGGGACAGCTGCTCCATCGCCTCCCGGCGAGCGATGAGACAGCCCACCCCGGTGGGATAGCCAAACATTTTGTAAAACGACAGCGGGACGAAGTCGGGATGGACGGCCGACAGATCGAGGGGCATCGTCGGCACCCAGGCGGCGGCGTCCAGCAAAACGCGCCAGCCGTATCCCTGGGCCACGGCCACCCACTCTAGGTCATGCCGGACGCCCGAAAAGTTTGACTGCGCCGGATAGGCGAACAAGCGGGCCCCGCCTGTGGACGGGGTGGCCAGCAGGTGGCGCCACGTCGCGTCATCGGCGCGCAGGTCCCCTTTGATCATCGGCAGGTAGGCCACGGGCGTCTGCCCATGGCGGGCAAATTCGCGGAGCCCCAGCACCGAATTGTGGTTGTCCGCCGTCAGCAGCAGCTGGGCATCGGGCGTGAAGGGGAAGGATTCGCCCAGCAGATGCAGCGCGCCCGTCGCGTTTTGTGTGAACACCACCACATATTCTTCGGGGTCCGCATGGAAGAAGGCTAAGACGTCTTCCCGTGCCCGGGCCAGGGCCTCGGTGGATTTTAGAGACGGGCGGTTGGGCGAGTGGGGATTGCCGTGCACCTCGGCGGTGAGCCACGCAAAATGCTCGTCGAGCTGACGGACACTGGCGAGCCCGGCCCCCGTGTAGTCCAGATACGTGAGCCCCTCGGCCGCCAGCTGGGGGTACTCATCGCGTCGGATGTCGTCCAACACCGCCGCCGCCCCGTAGGCAGGGTATTGGGTCAGGAAGGCGGACAGCCGCACGCTCGGATTCATCATTCGACCCCCTCATGCTAATAATGCATGACGGCCGCTGTCTCCGCTACGGCTGGTCGATCCCGGTGTCCGGGGCCAAACGGCCGCCGCGGGCGGGACCCCACGCCCTCCGCAAGCCGTGGCCAGGGCCTCGTGAAGGTGTGGGGCGCGCCGCCTCAAACCTTCGGCTGGCCTAGGGTTCTCTAGTGGACCCGTGTCACCCCGGACCCAGGTGTGGGCCGCGCGGGTCGAAGTGTGGCCGCGAGCGAAACGTCGGGGATGTGTGTGCCGAAGCGGGGCGGGGAGCCTGGTGCCATCCGATTTATCCACACGAGCGCGTGGCTATTGGGGATGGCGCGGCCGGTCACGCGCGCCTCCTCAGCCGACATTCGGGCGCTGCGCGAGCTGCGGACTTCGGGCGCGAGTGTCCGCACGCGCCAGGCTGAAAGCACGGGCGGGTCAGGGCGGCCCTCAACAGGCGGATGGCAGATGTGGGCTGCTCACCGGCCGCTTGGCGTGGACCGGGCAAACGCCAGTACCAGCTCGGTGAGCACAGACTGGTGGGGCCCGCCCCACAGATTCTGCGCGTGGGCGCTCCCGGGGAAGACGTGAAGCGTTTTGGGTTCGGCCAGCTGTTCGGCATATGTCTGCAGCGCCGGCGCCATGGCTTCCTCGGCCGACCACACGACCAGCTTCGGCATCGTCAGCGTCGCCGCCAATTCGGCCGGAATGGGCACGGGGGACCAGCCAACGAGGCGCGCGAACAAGTCGCGCTCGCGGCTCGCGGCCCGAAAAACGGCGCCGCCGCCCATGGAGGCGCCCAGCGCGATGGCCGACTGTCCCGTGTGCTGCCGGAGCCAGGATCCCGCGGCCAGCACGTCTTCGTCGCGCGCGTCGGGTCCTCGGGACCCGGCCGTCGAGCCCCGATAGCCCCGGAAGTTGATCCGCAGCACCCCATGCCCCGCCTCGTGAGCTACGCGGCCAAACTCCTGGAAGCTGTCGGCGTCGAAGGCGCGGCCATGCGCCAGCAGGAAGGGCGCTTGGGCCCCGGGCAGCCAGAACGCCTGCACCTGGCCTCCATCATGGGTCGGGATGTGCAGCGCCACCCACTCCTCGTGGGGGGCTGGTGAGGTGGGGTCTGTCGCTGTTGGCACGCTGGCACTCCTCTCAGTTCTCCAGATTCCCCATCGGGGGGCGGCCACGCCGCCCCGGACGCCCAGCATTGTCCGAGGCATTGTAGCGTGTCGGCGAGCACGGTGGCCGAGGGGACCCGGTCATTGGCCCGCAGGAGGTTTGGTCGAACGGACGCTGACGGCGCCCTTGGCCACGCGCATCCTGAATGTACTCATCACTCCCAGGACGGACGGAGGGCGCCAGATGGTGCACTATCGCATTCGAGGCGGGCGCATGGCCGCAGGCGCTGCGCTGATGGTGGTGGCGGTGCTCGCCGGGCAGCACCTCATGGCCCGAGGCCCTGCGGCACCCCGCGCGATAGCCCCGGCGGCGAGCGGCCCACCGGTGCACCACTATCGCGGATTGGTGGGGTCGCGCACGCCGTTTACCGGCTCCATCTACATCGCCGATGAACAGGGCAACCGCATCATTAAGGTGAATGCCCAGAAGCAGGTGCTGTGGACCGCGCATGTGCCGATGCCCGATGATGTGAACCCGACGCCGAACGGCGGTCCGCTCATTGTGAATTCGGATGCCACCCAGGTGGTGTACGCCGTGTCGCCCTCGACGGGCCAGATTGTGTGGACGTACGGCCATGCCGGACACTATGGGTCGGCGCCCGGGTATCTCTACATTCCGGAGGACTCGTATGGCATGCCCGGGCACCGCGTCCTGATCACAGACCCCGGCAACGAGCGGGCCATCATGGTGAGCCAAGCCACGGGAAAGATTCTCTGGCAATACGGCCACACCGGTGTGGAGAGCACCAGCCCCGGCTATCTCTACTGGACCAACAATGCGGTGCCGCTGGCCAACGGCAATATTCTCATCACCGACGGGGCGGCGCCTGGACAGCCTCAGCAAGTGCTCGAGGTGAGCCTCGGGGGTCAGCTGGTGTGGCACGTCACCCTGCCCAGCGTCATTTCGTACCCCTCGGACGCCATGCCGGTGGGTCCTGGACTTTACGCCTTGGCGGACTACGCCAAGCCCGGGGCCCTTTATGTCATCAATCGGCAGGGGCAGATTGTCTGGTCCTACAAAGTGACGGCCGGGCCGGGCATGTTGAATCACGCCTCCTCGATCAACCGGCTGCCGAACGGCAACTTTCTGGTGTCGGACGACCAGAATAACCGCGTTGTGGTGATCGACCCGTCCCTGCACCGCATCATATGGCAGTACGGCACCACCGGGGTGTCGGGGTCTGGCCCGGACCAGCTCGTGGGCAACACTGATGCCAAGGCCGTGGGGGAGCCCCTGCCGCCGTATGTGCCCTGGGAGGGCTATGCGGGACGCGTGCCGAAGGCGGGCTGAGCGCCGCTGCGCCAGCGCGAGGCCAGCCGATGCCTCCATGGGCGGGACGCGCCCGCCGGCCGGCGGCGTGGGTTGACGGCTCTCCGGGAGGATGGTAGACTCGCCGCTACCAAAGGCGGGGACGGGGAAGAACGTCGGGTCGGGTGCTCAGCGAGTCAAGGTGGGTGGGAGCTTGACGCACCGCTGTCGACGGGATGGCCCCTGAGCTGACGGCTGAAAGCAGTAGGTGCGTCCGGGTCACCTCCGTTAGCGGGTGAGAGGCGGTCCCTCGCCGAAAGGCGGGATCGTGAACAGGGTGGTACCGCGAAGCCAAGCTTCGCCCCTTCGAGGGAGGGGCGTTTTTTGTTGGCGGCCGGGCTGCATGGAGAAAGGGGGATCTTGATGGGAGAGCGATGCTGGTACGTCACGACGCCAATCTACTATCCCAGCGCCGACCTGCACATCGGCCACGCCTACACGACCGTGGCGGCCGATGCCTTGTCGCGATACCACCGCCTCAGGGGCCAGGACGTGCTGTTTGTCACGGGCACGGATGAGCATGGGCAAAAAATCGAGCGATCCGCGGCCGAGCGGGGGGTTTCGGCCTCCCTGTTTGTCGACGGCATCGTCGGGCGCATTCGCGACGAGCTTTGGCCCACGCTCGGCATTTCACATGACCGGTTCATTCGGACCACCGATCCGAACCATGTGCGCGTGGTCCAGGCCATCTTCGAGCGGCTGAAGGATCAAGGCGACATCTACTTCGGCACCTACGAAGGCTGGTACTGCCTGCCCGACGAGTCCTTTTGGCCAGATTCGAAGGTGCGTGACGCCACGTGCCCCGAGTGTGGGCGGCCCGTGGAGCGGGTGCAGCAGCCCAGCTACTTCTTTCGCCTGAGCCGATATCAAGATCGCCTGCGCCAGCATCTGGTGGACCACCCGGATTTCGTGCAGCCCTCCAGCCGGCTGAACGAGATGGTGAACTTCGTCGAGCAGGGCTTGGAAGATTTGTCGGTCTCCCGCGCCGGGGTGGGGTGGGGGATTGGGGTCCCCGGCGATCCGGCCCACACGATTTACGTGTGGTTTGACGCGCTCATCAGCTATCTGACGGCGGCGGGCTACCTGACCGCGCCCCAAGAGTTTCAGGCGGCGTGGCCTCCGGATGTTCAGCTGATGGGCAAGGAGATTGTCCGCTTCCACGCGGTCACGTGGCCCATCCTGCTGATGGCTCTCGATCTTCCCCTGCCGGCGCGCGTCTTCGGCCACGGTTGGCTTCTCATTGGCGACACCAAGATTGGCAAGTCGCTGGGCAACGTCATCGACCCGATCCAGCTGGTGCAAAAGTACGGAGTCGACCCGGTGCGCTACTTCCTCTTGCGCGAGGTGCCGTTTGGCGCCGACGGGACGTACACCGAAGAGGCGCTGGTGCGGCGCACCAACGTGGACTTGGCAAACGACTTGGGCAACCTCCTGCACCGCACCATCGCCATGGTGCGGCGGTTCAACGATGGCTTTGTGCCGCCGTTTCGGCCAGGCATCGCGGAGCCGGGGCTGGAGCGGGTGGCGGACGAGGTGCGGCGGGATGTGGCTGAGTGCCTCGAGGCGGTCGAGCTGAACCGGGCGGTGGACGCGGTCGGACGCCTGGTGCGGGCCGCAAACAAGTTCATTGAAGATCGACAGCCGTGGGCGCTGTATCGGGAGCCGGGCGCCCGCGAGCAGCTGGACAACGTGCTGTACAGCCTGCTGGAGTCCTTGCGCGTGGTGTCCGTGCTGCTGTCGCCGTTTCTGCTGGAGACCCCCGGCCGCATTCGGCGCCAGCTGGGTCTCCGCCCCGAGGTGGCGACCTGGGATGAAGCCAAATGGGGGCAGCTGCCCGTGGGCCACCACTTGGAGGAAGGGACGCCCTTGTTTCCCCGCCTGGAGGCGCTGGGGCGGCAGGCCACGGCCTCGGCGGCGGAGCCGGCGGCCGCGCCATCGCCTGCCGCCCCCGCCACCCCTTCCACGATCACCATTGAAGAATTCGGCCGCTTGGACCTTCGCGTCGCGCGCGTCGAGGCGGCCGAGCGGGTGGCGGGGACGGACCGGCTGGTCAAGCTGACGCTATCCCTGGGCGACAGCACGCGGCAGGTGGTCTCGGGCATTGCTCAGCACTATCAAGCGGAGTCCCTGGTGGGGCGCTCGGTGGTGGTGGTGGCGAATCTTGCCCCGACCAAGCTTCGCGGGATCGTCTCCGAGGGGATGGTGCTGGCGGCGTCCGAGGGGGGCCAGCTGGCGCTGGTCGGGCCGCTGGACCCCATCGCCCCGGGTGCGCGGGTCAAGTGACCGAGCGCATCTTGTGGGACACCCACGGCCACCTCCAGGATCCCGCGTTTGACGAGGATCGAGAGGCCGCGTACCAGCGGGCCGCCGACGCCGGCATCGGCGTGGTCATCCCGGGATATACCCTGGCCTCCTCGGCGGCCGCCGTGGCGCTGGCTCACCGGTGGGACGGCGCTTGGGCCCAAGTCGGGGTCCATCCCCACGAGGTGGCCAACCTGCCCACCGATTGGCTCCGCCAGCTGGATGCATGGGCGCAGGATCCGCGCGTGGTGGCGATTGGTGAAATCGGGCTCGACTATTACCGCTATTTGGCGCCAGCGGCCGCCCAGCGGGAGGCTTTCGCGGCCCAGCTGGCTCTGGCGCGCGCGCGGGCTCTGCCGGTGGCCGTGCACTGCCGGGCGGCCTGGGAGGACACGGTGGCGGCGATTGCCGCGGTGCCGGGGGTGCGGGGGGTGCTGCACTGCTTCACGGGGGACCGGGATCAGGCGCGGGCGGTGTTGGACTTGGGCTTTTATCTGAGCTTCGCGGGCCCGGTGACGTTCAAGGCGGCCGACGCGCTGCGCGACGTGGTGCGGTGGGCCCCCCGCGACCGCGTGCTGGTGGAGACCGATGCGCCCTACATGGCGCCGGTGCCCCATCGGGGGCGCCGCAATGAGCCCCGCTGGGTGGAGGATACGGCGGCTCGCGTCGTCTCGGAGCAGGGAATTTCCCGGGAAGAAGGATTTTCGGCGCTGGTGGCGAATAGTATCGGGGCGTTTGCGCGCCTGGCGGGGCATGACGCAAATTAGATCAACGGGGGTGGCGCCATCGGCCGATAATTGCTAAAATCTGGTATCCGAATCAAAGGAGGAAGCCTTGTGGCCCATTGGCCTCGGGCAGGGCGTTTCGGTCGGAAGCCGGCGTGGGCCCTGTCCGCCATCGTTGCCATGGGACTTGTGAGTCTCGACACACATTACGCAACACTTGCCATTGCGAGTCCCCAGGGGATCACCGAGAAAAGTTTCTGGACGTGGCACCAAACGTGGGCTGGCGCTCTCCAGCAGGCCGGCGTGAAGGTAAGCCGGCATGACCGGCTGAGCCGCCGGCTGGCCAGTGCGGTGGTGGCGCCCCTGACAATTTGGCGCGGAATCCGGGTGACCGTCGTGACGGAGCACCACCGGTATGTGCGGTGGACCCACCGCTATCGTGTGGGGGGGATTTTGGCCGCGCTAGACGTGCGCCTCGCCCCGCTGGACGTCGTCGATCCGGGCCCACGGCACCGAGTGTGGCCGGACGCCATTATTCGGGTGATTCGCCGGCACTACACCACCACGAGCCAGGTGGTGGCGCTGGCGTACAGCACCCAGTACCGCCCGGACCCTTCCCTGTATGTCGGCCAGCGGCGCTTGCTGCAGCCCGGCCGCCCAGGGTCAGCGCGCAGCGCCCGGCGCCTGCTCTGGGCCAACAACCGCGTCGTCGCGACCAACGTGTTGGCGAATCAGGTGATTGCGCCGCCCCAAAACCGCGTGGTGGCGTACGGGACGCAGAACAGCATTAACCGCGGGAGTGGGGTCGTATACTTCACCCGCGAAATCAACATGGTGGCCACGGCGTACTGGCCGGACCCGGCGTGGTCCAACGGGATCACCGCGCTGGGCATTCCGGCGCGCTACGGGGTGGTGGCTGTGGACCCCCGCGTCATTCCGCTGGGGACGCGGCTCTACATTCCCGGCTATGGCTTTGCCATCGCGGCGGACACGGGCAGCGCCATTCAAGGCAACCGCATCGACCTGTGCTACAACACCGGCTGGCAGGCCCAGGCCTACGGCGTGCAGTCCGTCCAGGTGTTTGTCGTGGCATCCGCCCCCTAGATTCGTACCGGAGCGCGTTCCCTGGCACAATAGGGGCAGGGCGTTCCCACGGAAGGGCGGGTGGCGCGATGACGGAGCCGGTGGAGGGACGGAGCGGCTTGCGGGCGCGGCTCAAGAATGAGGGGCTCAGCCCGCTGAAGCGCTACGGACAGCACTTTTTGGTGGACAGCGCGGTCACCGATCGCCTGGTGGCGGCCATTGTCCCCTCTGGTACGGCACCCCGTGTGGTGGAGATCGGGGCGGGGCCGGGCACCCTAACGGGGCGCTTGCTGGCCGCCGGGGCCTCCGTGATGGCCCTGGAGATTGACCGCGGCTTAGCCGATCAGCTGTCGCGCACGTGGTCGGGCCCGAAGCTCTCCATTGTGGTGGGCGACGCGTTAAAGCTGGACTGGGCCGATTTGGCCAGCCGCCACCTGGGGTCCGGGCCCGTGACGCTGGCGGGCAATCTGCCGTACTACATCACCGGCCCCCTGATTGCCCGGCTGTGGCAAGCCGGCGCGCCGCGCTGGGAGCGGGCGGTGCTCATGATGCAGCGCGAAGCGGCGGACCGCCTGCTGGCGGAGCCCGGGACGCCCCAGACGGGCGCACCCTCGGTGCTCATCCGGACGGTGGCCCAGCCGGAGCGGCTGTTCGACATTGCCCCCCAGGCCTTTTTCCCTCGGCCGCGGGTGTGGTCCACGGTGGTGGCACTGACGGCCCGCCCCACGCCGACCTCCCTGGAGCTGTGGCCGGAGGTGGTGCACGCGGGCTTTAGCCAGCGCCGCAAGATGCTTCGCACCACGCTCAGTGGGCTGGGGGCGGACGCGGGGTGGTGGAGCGAGGCACTGGCCGCGCGCGGCATTGACGCGCGCCGCCGAGCCCAGGCGCTGTCTCAGGCCGAGTGGACGCAGGTGGTGGCGCTGGAGGCGGCGCGGCGAAACGGAGGCGCGCCCGATGTGGTTTGAGAGTCCGACCGAGGGGCGGCTGTCCCTTGAGCAGATGTTTGGCTCTATCATGGGGTATATCGAGTCCGATCCCGAGTCGCGCTACCAGCTGATTGTGGGGAGCGATTCCCACACCCGCCACGAAAGCTACTTCGTGACGGCCGTGGTGATTTGCCGCGTCGGGAAGGGCGGGCGCTTCTTCTTCAGTCGGTCCCGCCGCCGGGCGATTCGGTCGCTGCGGCAAAAGGTGATGTTTGAGACTTCCCTGTCGCTGACGGTGGCCGCCCGCGTGACCGAGCTGCTGGAGGCATCGAATGTCACGGAGCGCGTCGATGTGGAGATCCACATCGACGTGGGCACCACGGGCGACACTCGCGAGCTGATTCGCGAGATTGTGGGGATGGTCACAGGCTCGGGATACCAGGCGCGGATCAAGCCGCACGCGTTCGGCGCGTCGACGGTGGCGGACCGCTTCACCAAGTAGGGAGTCGCTGCGGCGGCTCCCTAAATTCTGCCTGTGTTTTCGTCGCTGCCGCGGGAAAAAATTTTCTTGACCAGGCGGAGCGGCCGTTGGTAGAATGGGCGTTTCTCGTTGACAGGGAGCCCCAATCATGCTATGCTCATCGCGACTTCCGCATCTTGCATCTGGTGGGAAGGGTGTGATGGGGCGTTGGCGGCCAAAAGCGTGCTCGACGACATCAGGCGGGAACTCGACTGCCACGTGGGTGAAAAAATTAGAGTAAAAGCCAATAAGGGCCGGAAGAAAATAGACGAAAAAGAGGGCGTGCTAGAAAAGACGTATCCCTCGCTGTTCGTCGTCAAGATCGAAGAGGGAAATATTTCAGAGCGGCGTGTGTCGTTTACGTACGCCGATGTGCTGACCCAAACCGTGGAGTATGAGTTGCCGGGGTCGGCCGTCTAGGCGGTTTTTCGCGCGGCGCCTGCAGGCAGGCTAGCGTGGACCCAAGTTTTCGGACTCATGGGGGCCTCCGCCTAAGGGCGGGGGCCCCTTTTTGCCCGCGCATAAGCACCCTGCCGCCGTCAAAACTAGCTCCATGTCCGACCTAACGATGACCCCCAAGTCTCATCGATCGCCATCTCATCGCTCTCGCCGCTCTCCCCGCGCAGAGGAGTGGCCGGAAGACGGCCGGCCGCTGCCGCGCCGCCCGGCGCGGGCGCCGGGAGCCCGCTCGCCCGGCTCTCTCGTCATCATTGGAGGCCACGAGGACAAGGAGCGGCCTGCCACTATCCTGCGGCGCGTCTTGGCGCTGGCGGGCGGCAGCGCCGCGCGCATTGCGGTGGTGCCCACGGCGTCGGAAACCCCTCGCGCCGCTGGGCGCCCGTACGTGGAGGTCTTGTCGCGGCTGGGGGCCCACCGGACTGAGGTGCTCACGCTCGAGACCCGCGCGCAGGCGATGGATCCCCGCTGGCCCACGAACTTGGCCCGAGTGACCGCCGTGTTTTTCACAGGCGGCGACCAGCTGCGCATCACCAGCACGCTGGGCGGGTCGCGGTTTCATCGCGCTCTGGTCGCGCGGCAGCGGGCGGGGATGGTGGTGGCCGGCACCAGCGCGGGCGCCTCCATGATGACCGACACCATGATCGTGGAAGGGGCGGCGGACCAGTCGCCCACGCGCAACACCGTCCACCTGGCGGTGGGGATGGGCCTCTGGCCCGGGGCCGTGGTGGACCAGCACTTCTCCGAGCGAGGGCGCATCGGGCGCCTGCTGTCGGCCGTCGCCCAAAATCCCGCCGTGCTGGGTGTGGGCATAGATGAAAACACCGCCATCGAAGTGGACTTTGCCGACCGATGCTTTCGCGTGCTGGGCGACGGGACGGTGACGGTGCTGGACGGATGGGGGGCGGCACAAACCAATGCGTCGGAGTCTCGGCCCAAAGAGCCGCTGGCGCTGACCGGCGTCCAGCTGCATGTGCTGGCCCCGGCGTGGGCGTTTCGCTGGGCAGAGCGGCGGCCGCTGGCGCCCGGCGGCTCCCGCCAGCGGGAGGGGCTGTCATGAAGGTGCTGCTGTTTCGGTACTTTCCGGGACCCAACGTCCACGCGCGCACGCCCGTGTCGGAGGCGCTGGTGGATTTGGCGGAGCGGGCCGAGTCCCGCACGGACCGCCTGGTGGGCTTTGAAGACGATCTGCTGCAGGTGCTGCCCGGCCTGTCGTCCCACTACTGCTCGCAGCGCCACCCCGGAGGCTTTGTCGAGCGGCTTCATGAGGGCACATTTCTGGGGCACGTGCTGGAACACGTGGCGCTGGAGCTGCTGACGGTGGCGGGGGAAGAGGTGTTCTACGGGAAAACCCGGGAGCGGGGGCCCCGGCCGGATACCGTCGTGCGCATCGTGTATGAGTCAGAGAGCGAGCGGTCGGGGCGCCGCGCGCTGGAGTCGTCTGTGGAGGCCGTGCTGGCGCTGCTGGAGCACCGCGCGGCGTGGGTGGCGGCCCACGTGCCGCGCTGGCGCGACGAGCTGGCCCAATACCGCTGGGGCCCCACCACGCGGTCGCTGGTGGCGGCCGCTCGCCGGCGCGGCATCCCGGTGGCGCGGCTGGACGAGGCCAGCCTGGTGCGCCTCGGTGAAGGAGCGGCGCAGGTGCGCGTCCGGGCGAGTCTGACCGATCGAGCCTCGGCGCTGGCGGTGGAGCGGGCGCAGGACAAGGAGGAAACTAAGCGGGTGCTCCGGGACGCCGGAATTCCCGTGCCCGCCGGTCGAATCGCCGCCGACTTGCCTCAGGCCTTGGACGCCCTGGAGGCTTTGGGCGCCCCGGTGGTGGTGAAGCCCAACGATGCGTGCCAGGGGCGGGGCGTGTCCATGAACGTGTGCACGGCCGCCGATATGGAGGACGCCTGGCCGGCGGCCGCGGCCGTGTCGCCAGCGGTGGTCGTGGAGCGCCAGGTCGCTGGCGGCAACTATCGCCTGCTGGTGGTGGGGGACCGGATGGTGGCCGCAGCGCGGCGGGAGCCCCCCGTGGTGGTGGGCAACGGCCGGGACACGGTGCGGCAGCTCGTGGCCTCCCTCAACCAAGATCCGCGCCGGGGCATGGGCCACGCCTTTCCGCTGTCCTGGGTGCCTATCGACGCCGCGCTGGAGCGCCATCTCCGCACCGCGGACCTGTCCCTGGACGCGGTGCCGGCCCACGGGCAGACGGTATCGCTGGCACTGGCCGCCAACCTGTCGACGGGGGCGTCGGCAGTGGACGTCACCGACGCCATTCACCCACACCTCGCGCACGATGCCGTCCGCGCCGCCGGGGCGCTGGGGCTGGACGTGGCTGGCGTGGACGTCGTGACGCCCTCCGTGGACGGGGGGCTCGCAGATGTCGGCGGCGTGGTGGTCGAGGTCAATGCGGCGCCGGGGCTGCGCATGCACGAAGCGCCCACACATGGGGCGGCCCGGCCGGTGGGCGAGGCCATCGTGCGCCATCTGTTCCCCGAGGGCGCCACGGGGCGGATTCCGGTCGCTTGCGTCACGGGCACCAACGGCAAGACCACCGTGACGCGGATGCTGGCCCGCATTGTGGCGGAGGCTGGGTATCGGACGGGTATGGCCACCACCGACGGCATTTACGTGGGAGAGCGCCGGGTCGCGGAGGGGGACCTCACCGGGCCGTGGAGCGCTCGACTGCTGCTGAATGACCCTGGGGTGGACGCCTGTGTCCTGGAAACGGCCCGCGGCGGCATCGCCCGCGGCGGCCTGGGGTTTGATGCCTGCGACGTGACGGTGGTGACCAACATCGGGATCGACCACTTGGGGCAGGACGGCGTTGAGACGCTGGACGACTTGGTGCACCTGAAGGCGCTTACAGTGGAGGTGGCGCGGCGCGACGGCGCCGTCGTGCTGAATGCCGACGATGATCGGGTGCTGGGCATGGCCGAGCGGACGCGGGCGGCGGTGTGGCTGTTTTCCGGCAGCACCACCCCATCGGCGGCACTGTGCAGCCACCGTGCGGCCGGGGGCGCGGCCGTGTTTGTGCGGCAGGGATTTCTGGTGGTGGGTCGGGGTGCCGCGGAGCGCCGGCTGGTGGCGGTGCGCAGTATTCCGGCTTCCCTGAATGGGCTCGCGACCGTCAATGTCGCCAACGCCGCGGCGGCAGCGGCCGCGGCGCTGGCGCTGGGAATCGAGGTGCGGGTGGTGCGCCGTGCCCTCCGACAGTTTCCGGCCGGGGGCCACGGCGTCAACCGCGGCCGCCTCGAGGTCATCCCCGGCGAGGATCTGACCGTCCTGATCGACTATGGGCACAACGCGCCCGCCGTGGCGGCTCTGGGCACCATCTGCCATGGCCTGATGGGCCGCCGCCTGCGTCAGGTGACGGCCGTGCTGGGGCTGCCGGGGGACCGCCGCAACGAAGATCTGATTCGCACCGCGTGCGCCGTCGCCAGCTTCGCAGACCGGGTGGTGGTGCGCGAGGATGCCGACCGCCGGGGGCGTGCGGTCGGGGAGCTGGCCAACCTCCTCGCCTACGCCGTGAAAGCCTGGGGAATGCCGCCGGATGCCGTGGAAATTGTGCTGGATGAGGGAGAGGCGGTGCGCCACGCCGTGGAGAGCGCTCCTCCAGGCACCCTGGTGCTGGCGCTGTACGAACGCTATGACGTGGTGGCTGCGGCGGCGCGCGAGGCGCTGGCCGCGCGCGAGGCGCGCCGCCAGGCGTCCTCGGTGCCCCTCTAAGGGGCCAGCGGCTCGGCGTCCTGGCCACCCGTCCGCCAACGCCCGTTGGCGGCCGGCCGAGGAGGACCCGGATCACCCGTTGGCATCCGGGACAGGGAGAGCACGCCGCGCGCCTTGCAAGAGCGTGAAGGCACGGGGTGCGGCCCACGGCCACGGCACTACGATGGGGACGGGCCGCCCAAGAGACAGGAACGGTGCCGTCAGCGGCATGGCAGCGGCATCAGCGCGCCCAGTGTGCCACACTGGAGGGGCGGCTGGGTCAGGCTGGGGGCTGGCCTGCGTCGTGCAAGCGGGGGGAGAGGGTCGCCGTGAGTCGCCAAGACGCTACGACGTGCGTGGTGGCACCGGCCAAAGTGACCCTGGCGCTGGATGTGCGGCCGCGGACGAACCCGCAGGCGCCCTGGCATGATGTGGACCTCGTCCTCCTGCGCATCGCGCTGGGCGACCGCGTGGAGATTCGCGCCGGGGATGGGCCGCCTGGCCCTCGGGTGGCGGTGTCCGGGCACGGCGTCACGCACGATACGCTGGCGGCGCATGCCCTGTCCTTGGTGGAGGAGCGGCTGGGCGGGCGTCTTTCCGTGCACGTCGCCATTGCCAAGCGCGTGCCCGCGGGAGCCGGGATGGGCGGCGGCAGTGCCGACGCGGCGGCGGTGCTGCGCTGGGCGGCCGGCCGCTGGCCGGAGCTGGCGCCCGAGGTGCCCGCGATGGCGGCGGCCATTGGGGCCGACGTCGCCTTT
>JAKADP010000063.1 GCA_021820465.1 Bacillota bacterium | reverse complement strand
AATGATGCGAAAGACCGCCATGTGCTGGCTGCCGCTATTGCTAGTAGGGCTGACGTATTGGTCACGGCCAACCTTAAAGATTTCCGTGTGCCCGCAGGATTCTGTTACACGGAGGTCCAGCATCCGGACGATTTTTTGTGCTATCAATTGGAGCTTGCCCCACAGGAGTTTTTTCATGCCCTTGAGGACCTTGCATCGAACAGACGTAAGCCGATGAATTCGGTCCCCGGAATCCTAAAATCACTTCAAAAAACGGTTCCCAATTTTGCTTCACAAGCCCAAACCATGTTGCCCGATTATTTGCCATAAAGGCCGACGGTACCCAAGACCACGATGGAGGATCCGCACTTCGCTCAATGCTTCAGGGCATTAATCGTGCGCATTCGGGGGCGTAAGTCCCGGAGGATTTCGGAATCGATAACGAGAATTCAAGGGCAGCCACGTGCGACATTCAGCGGATGTCACACACGGTAGCGCGGTTTCGTCTTGGGGTTGAGAGAGCGATTCTGACACGAGGAAGGTGGTTGGGTGCGGGTATTCAGGACAGGTAGGACCCCGGCATGGCGGCAGGGTGTCAACGAGGGTCCGGCATGACCCGGGCGGAGGAGTTCGAGTCACTACGCCCCTTGTTGTTCGCCATCGCCTACCGGATGTTGGGGAGCGTGAGCGACGCCGAAGACGCGGTCCAGGAGTCGTGGCTGCGCTATGCCGCCACCCCGACACGCCCGGCATCGGCCAAGGCCTTCCTCTCTGCCGTGGTGACCCGGATCGCGATCGACGGACTGCGCGCGGCCCGGAGTCGGCGCGAGGCGGTTGTCGGTCCGGGGAGTCCCGAGCCGCTCATGACCGATCTGTACGCGGATCCCGAGCGCTCCGCAGAGTTGGCCGACTCGGTGTCGATGGCGGCCCTGTTGATCATGGAACGCCTCAGTCCGCTGGAGCGTGCCGTGTTCGTGTTGCGCGAGGTGTTTGAGTTCGGCTTCTCGGATATCGCGGTGGCAGTGGGCCGATCCCCGATGGCGTGCCGTCAACTCGCCGTGCGAGCCCGCCGCCATGTGAACACCGGCCGGACGCGCTTTGCGGCCGATCCGAGAAAACGGGAGGAACTCGCCGCGCGATTCTTCGACGCCTTCCGGAATGGGCGCGTTCACGCGCTGCGCGCGTTTCTGACAGCCGACATTCGCCAGGGGGGCCATGACGATGGGGAGTCCGCGCAATGGCACCCCATCATCGGACTCGCGCGCGTGGCCGGGCCGCTCGCCGCCTTCGTCACGCCATGGCGCGCAATGGGGGTCGTTATGGAGTCCGTACGGTGATCGAGGAAAGGCATGGTGCCGTGTAATGGACGATAAACCACATCACCTGCAGCCGCAGTATGCGGCGCAATTTCATGATGCGTCGGTCGTGGCGGCGTATGGGTACCGGCCCCCGGCGCCCGACGAGGTGTTGACCGTGTTGCTGGGGCTCATGCGGGAGAATCCCGCCCACGTCCTCGACATTGGCTGTGGGCGCGGCGAACTGGCGCGGCCTCTGGCCGCCTGCGTGAGCCGGGTGGACGCCGTCGATTGGTCGCCCGGGATGATTGCCATGGGCAAACAGCTCCCGGGCGGTGACCGGACGAATCTGCACTGGGCCGCGGGGAAAGCCGAAGAGGCCCCGCTGGCCCCACCCTATGCGCTGGTCACGGCCGGGCAAAGCCTGCACTGGATGGACTGGGATGTCATCCTCCCGCGCATCGCGACCGCTCTGACGCCGAATGGATTCTTGGCCATCGTCGGGTGGGAGGTGGTCGCTCCTCCCTGGCACCGAGCGCTCCACCCGCTCATCCAGCGGTTATCCACGAATCAGGACTATCAACCCTATGATCTCATTGAGGAACTGACCCGACGCCAATTGTTCACGGTGAGCGGCCGCTATGAGACGGCGCCGACACCGTTTCGGCAGCCCGTCGATGACTACATCGAGTCCTTTCATGCGCGGAATGGACTGTCTCGGGACCGGATGACGCCGGTGGCGGCAGCCGCGTTTGACCGGGAGGTGCGTGCACTCTGCGCCCCGTTCGCGGAGAATGGGCAACTGGCGTTGATGACGGTCGGCGAGATTATCTGGGGCCGCCCGCAGACGCCAAACACTTAACATACCTAATCATGCAGTTTCGAGGGCGAATCTACACCTACGATAATCGCAGAGCACGTTTTAACATCCGGTTTTGTAATGTACAACTCAGCCGACCCGGACAATGCAGGCCAAACTTCGTGAAGATTCAAGCCAATTGCCGTAATATTTACTATGGGTAAGTTTGACTAAAACCCCGAGGTGTCAATGAGATCCTCGGAACCCATACCCTGTCAGGCGGCCCCCCTCATCACCACTGACATTCCATCACGATACCATCCAAGTCTATGGCTTCCATCTTGCCCTATGAACACTCCCCTCGAACAGGACCAGGAACCATGATGGAGGCGTCGCATGGCGACCTTCCATTCCATACCGCACGATGGTCTGGGACTCACCGTGTTCCCACTTAGTGAGCCGTCGTTAATGCCTTCATTGACATCTCGGGGTTTTAGTCAAACTTACCCAAGATGTGATAAAAGTCCCTTACGGCCGTCTCGGGCGACAGAGATCCTCCCATACCTAACGTGTTCATCACCCCAACACTGTTCTCTAACGAACCTTGGTATATCCGTATGCTAGCATGAATTGTCCCAAGAAGAATCCCAATGCTATGGGCTAGGGATGGATCCATGCCGCAGCTGTTTGGCGCTAGTCTAGGGGTTACCCAAAAACCATCGAGGCAGTGCAAGAGACCCGCCGGGGCGTGTGTAGTGACGACCTTAGTAAACCTCCGGGTTGCGCTACTCGCTACCGTAAGTCTGTCGCGCCGCACGATAGAGGGTGGCCCGACTGACCTGGGTCATCGCGCAAATATCATTGACCGTGAGATGATTGGTGTCGCGCGCGGCCAAGAGTTCCAATGCATGCGCCAGGCCTTTGTGGTGCGCGGTGTAGGTCCGGGGACGTCCCTTGTAGACGCCCCCGAATGCCGGCTATTCGCACCATGAACAATTGTGCGATGAAATAAGGTCGTCGACACCCGTGCGGCACTCGTGGGATTTCGCCGTAGACCGGTTGTAGCGGTGGAACGGCCGCCTCGCACGCTGTCCTCCGGTCCGTCAGTGGCGAGATATGTGAAGCTGTTCACAATCGGCCCGGCGTGTGGTAAAACCAGGATGACCGCTCCTGACACGATTTCTGGCGAGGAGAAGCGAGGGAGGTCCGCGTGGAGTCCGTGTCGCGTAACCTGACCCACTATAAAAAATACGTGGCGCTGTGGACGGCCTCGACGGTGTCCTATTTTGGCAGCAACATTACGACCCTGGCCCTGCAAGTACTGGTCCTGGTACGTCTGGGTGGCAACGCCGTCGACGTTGGCTGGGTGAGCAGCGCGCGTTGGCTGCCCTATGCCGCCCTCTGATTGCTCGCTGGCGCGATGGCGGATCGCGTCCATCGCAAGCACGTCGTCGTCGCCGCCGATATCGGTCGCGGCCTCTTGCTTAGCATCTTATGTGTGATGGCCGCGACCCATCTCCTCACCTTCCGGATCCTGCTAGGCCTCATCGTGGTCTTCGGCACTCTCTCGCTCGTGCATGACGTCGCGGACCAATCCATGCTGCCCCAGTTCGTGCCGCGCGATCTGTTAACGCGGGCGAACGCGCGACTCGACCAAAGCGCGGCCGTCGCCCAAGCCAGCGGTCCGGCAGTCGCTGGCACCATCATTGCGGTACTGGGCGTGCCGTTCGCATTCTTGATCGACGCCGTCACCTTCCTGTTTTCCGGCGCGATGATGGGGTCGGTCACCTATCCGTCCCCCGCTCGAAGCCATGCCCCAGAGGCCTTGGCCACCCAGATCCGCCAAGGGCTACGGTGGATTTATCGGCATCCAACCTTAGCGTCCGCGGCGCTCACCACGCACCTATGGTTCTTCTTCAACGGCGTGGTGGGCGCGGTCTTTGTCACCTTCGCGCTCACCAAGCTGGGATTCAGTGTGTTCAGCTACGGACTCGTCACCACACTGGGCGGTATCGGCGCCTTGGTCGGCTCCCTGGTCTCGACGCGGATCGGCCAGCGGTGGGGGATGGGACGGGGCATCGCGATGGGGCGCAATCTCTACGCGCCAGCCGTCGTCCTGATGGTCCTCGCCCCCGCAACGCATCACGGGGGCCTATGGTCAGCGGCATTTCTGCTCGTCGGATTGGGCCAGTTGGTCTATGGATTGGCGTTGGGATTAGAAAATCCCCTCGAAATGGTGTAGTGCTTCTTTTGCTTTGATAGCGGTACGCTAGTATTCGCCGTGGAGGCCGGAAAGTCCTGCTTAGGCACTGTGGGAATCACTGGGAATCGGAAGCCCCAAGATTTTCCGTGCCTGGGCCCGATTATACCGCCAGATCGGGGGATAGCCGTGACACGCGCTATGGGGCCGCTCGTGGTTATAATGCGTCACGTAGGCATCGATTATGCGTTGGGCCGCGTTCGGAGTGGGTGCATGACGGACATGGTCCCCCAGTGCCTCGCGAATAGTCCGGTGCCACCTCTCTAATTTCCCTTTAGTTTGAGGGTGGCCGACGGAGGCGAAAATCAGATCCACGTGGCCGGTCTGACACGCGGTACGAAAGGGTTCGGCGGTGTAGGTGACGCCGTGATCGGCTAACATCTGCACCCCTTGGCGATCGGCGGCGGGAACCGCCGCCAACGCCGTCTCGAGCATCCGAATGCCATCCTCCGCGCCATAGGTCCGATAGAGACGGCTGGTGATGATATACCGACTATGGTCATCCAACACGGTATGCAAGTAATAATACCCCCACCCGTCCAGATACCAATACGAGACATCCACTTGCCACAGTTCATGCGGTTTGGCGCGCTCGAAGCGCACCCACGGTCGTTTGGACTGCGGCGGCGTTTTGCTCGTGCGGGGACCTAAGAGCCCGTGTCGATTGAGGGTGCGATAGACCGAAATCGGGGACAGCGGCAAGACCTCCGGATGTTCCCACTTTAAGGCCGCATGCACCTGACGATAGCCATACGCCGTATGCTGGCGGGCGGTGTGGAGGATCGCCGTGACCGCTGCCAACGCCAACCGCGGGCGACCTCCCCCATGTTGCCACTGGGTTCGTTTTTTCCGCCGATAATAACTCGCCTCCGAGATCCCTAACAGGGCCAGGACCCGCCGTGCGGGCCACGGGGCCGACGCAATAACGGCTTCGAGGTCCCGTTGGACGGCTTCACTCAGATGGCGGCCGGGGACCAGGCCCCATTCCGCCCCTTTTTTAAGACGAGGTTTTCGACCGACAGGTCGGCGACCACCGTCTTGAGCCGGGCATTTTCTTGGGTCAGGGCTGTCCAGTCCGGATGGACCTTGGCTTTGGGATTCGGGTGTAAGGCGGCGGTCCCCGGCGCCGGCGCGCCGCGCCCCAATCCACCGCCGCTTAGTCGCCTTTGCGGTTCAGGAGCCGGAGTCCGGTCCACGCTGGTGGCTTTCGCCGCCTCGGGAAGACGGATCAGCCACTCGCGCACAAAAGGGCACGAAGGCGCGATGGTTGCCCGCGCCGCGCCGCGCCCCGTGGACAGGCGGGAGACGTGCTTAAAGAATGGGGCCGGGAGCCAGCACCACCAGCGCCAGCGGCGGCACGGTCAGGGCCAGGCGTGGGGCCCCCCCGGGGAACGGGGGGGCCGTGGCCGTGGCGGCGCCGAAGTTGCCCAGGTTGCCGCCGCCATAAACGTCGGCGTCGGTGTTCACGAGCTCGTGCCACTCCCCGGCCACCGGCACGCCCACCGGATAGCCGAACCGGGGAATGGGCGTGGCGTTCATCACCGCCAGGATGGGCCGGCCGCCCGGGGTGGCGCGGAGCCACGCGTAGACGCTCTGGGCGGCATCGTCGGCCACGACCCAGCGAAACGCGTCGGGGTCGTGATCCGTGGCCAACAGGCTCGGTTCGCCCCGGTAGAGCCGGTTCAGGTCAGCCACCAGCCGGGCGATGCCCTGATGGGGAGGCTGGCCCAGGAGGTGCCAATCCAGGCTCTGATCATGGTTCCACTCGGCCAGCTGGCCAAATTCACTGCCCATGAACAGGAGCTTCTTGCCGGGCAGCAGCCACTGGTATGCCAGCAGCATGCGGAGCTGGGCGAGCTTCCCCCAGCGGTCGCCCCAAAGCTTCCCCGCCAGCGACCCCTTGCCGTGCACCACCTCGTCATGGGAGAGCGGCAGCACGAAATTTTCCTGAAACCCGTACATCATCCGAAACGTGAGGGCCTGATGGTGGTGGCGGCGGTAAACCGGATCCATGGCGCAGTACGCCAGGGTATCGTGCATCCAGCCCATGTCCCACTTAAAGCCAAACCCCAAGCCGCCGTCATGGACGGGCCGCGACACCCCGGGCCAAGCCGTGGACTCTTCCGCCATGGTCTCGATCCCGGCGCACTGGCCGTACAGTTCGGTGTTCAGCTGGCGGAGCCACGCGATGGCCTCGAGATTTTCGCGGCCGCCATGCTCATTGGGAATCCACTGCCCGGGCGGGCGCGAGTAGTCGCGGTACAGCATGGACGCGACCGCGTCCACCCGGAGGCCGTCGGCATGATACACGTCCAGCCAGAACCGGGCGCTGGAGAGGAGAAAGCTTTTCACCTCGTGCCGTCCATAGTTGAAAATTAGGCTGTGCCAGTCGGGATGAAAGCCCTCGCGCGGGTCGGCGTGCTCGTAGAGGGGGGTGCCGTCAAAGCACGCCAGCGCGTGGGCGTCCGAGGGGAAGTGCGACGGCACCCAATCCAAAATGACTCCGATGCCGGCCCCGTGGAGCCGGTCGATTAAGTCCATGCACTGGTCCGGCGTGCCGTAGCGGGCGGTGGGCGCAAAGTATCCCGTCGTCTGATATCCCCAGGAGCCGTAAAACGGGTGTTCCATGATGGGCAACAGCTCGACATGGGTGAACCCCTCCTGGTGCACCCACGCGATGAGCTCGGTGGCCAGCTGGCCGTAGTCGAGCCAGCGGCCATCGGCCCCGCGCCGCCAGGAGCCCAGATGCACTTCGTAGATGGACACCGCCTCCGCCCGGAGCGCCTGGCCCGCGCGCGCCTCGCGATAGCGCGCGTCGTGCCACTCATGGGTGGGCACCCACACCTGCGACGCGGTCTTGGGCGGACACTCATGGCGGAATCCCACGGGGTCCGCCTTGTCGGCCACCCGGTCGTCCGCGCCGACGACGCGATACTTGTACAGGGATCCGGCCGGGAAGTCTCGCAGCACGCCGGCCCACACACCGGACGACCCCTGTGGGGTGAGGAGCGCCTCGCGGGCGCCCCACCCGTTGGCCTCGCCAATAACCGCGACGGATCGGGCGTTAGGCGCCCATACCGCAAACTGCGTCCAATCCTGGCCCCGCGGGTGGGCCCCTAGGAACGTATCGATGCGGCTGTGGCGCCCCTCATTGAACAGCCACAGGCTGTCGGCCGAGATATCAAGGGCGGGCTGGCTATTCACGGCGTTTCCCCCTCCGCTTCGTCTTCCTCCGGCACGCCCGCGAGGGCCAGCAGGCCCACCAGCGGGATCCAGGTCCACTCAGGGCGGTGGCCCAACTCGTATTGCACCTCGTAGGCGGCCTTCTCCAGCAGGAACGCCGCCAGCCACGGGTCGGCCGACGCGTTCTTGGGCACGCCGCTGGCCGTCGGCAGCGCCGCCCGGTAGGTGTTCAGGTAGTGGTCGGCCACCGTCTGATGCCAGATGCGGGCGCGGCCGGCGCGCCGGCGGCGGTCATGGGGCGCCAGAGCGGCGTCCGCCGCCCCCACGGCCGACAGGGCGGCGTAGTGCCAGGACCGCAGCATGCCCGCCACGTCCCGAACGGGCAGGCTTTTCAGCCGCCGCTCGGACAGGCGCCGGCGCGGCTCCCCCTCAAAGTCGATCACCACAAAGTCGTCGCCCGTATAAAGCACCTGGCCCAGATGCAGGTCGCCGTGAATGCGGCAGCGGCTGACCGTGAGCGGGGCGTCCAACACGGCGTCGGCCAGCGCTGTCAGCCGCCCGCGCGCGTCGAGCGTGCGGCGCACCAGCCCCAGCGTCCAAGGGTCCATGGGGCCGGGCGCCGCCGCGGCCCGTGTGAGCCGGCGGATCGTGTCGGTCAGGTCCTGGCGCACGCCCTGGTACAAGCTGCGGCGGATGAACGGCGTCATGGGTTCGGGCTTGAACGCGGGATCGGTGGACGGCGACAAGAGGGCTCGGTGGAGTTCCGCCGTAACGCGGGCCAGGCGGGCCACATCCGGGAGCAGGGCTGCCAGCGCCTCGGAGCTGGGCTCGTCGACGTACGCCTGGGCTGCCGCGGCGGCCCACTCCCAGCCATCGGCGGTGTGGGGGACGTAGCTGGCCACGGACAGGAGCGTGGTGGCGGGTGCGCCTTCCCGCCCGTTGGGGGCTTTGTCCACAAGGTCCAGCGTCCCCAGTACGGTCGGGCTGTGGGCAAACCCCAGCCGGTTCAGATATCGCATCACCTCAAAATCCGGCTGCGGCCCGGGCTCCAGCCGGCGATACAGTTTTAGCAGGGCCGTGTTCCCCAGCCGGACCGACGTGTTGGACTGCTCGCGCGTCAGCGGATGGGGCGTCCAATCGCAGGCGGGGTCGTTCCAGCGGCGCAGGAAGGCGCCCTGCGTCCATCCCACCAGGCTCGCGCGCCCGCGGGTGCGCCGGCGGGCCAGGCGGGTCGCCACGGCCCGGCTGAACTCTGGGTCTTGGCCCGCATCCCGCACGAAGCCGCTCTGGCCGGCTTCGGTGCGCACCTCCACCAGGTCGTGCCCACTGGGATCGTCACTCCAGCCGGCGGGCACCAAATAGCGCTCCTGCCCTCCGTCCTGGTACGTGACGCGCACGGTGAGGAGCCGAAAGGCCGCCAGTGGCGGTTCGGATTCCAGCTGGCAGCGCGCCACGTGCCGCCCGCGGCCGCCAAACCACCGCGCTTGCCGCAGGTGTCTCAGCAGCGCGGCTTCGAGCGCCTGCCGGCCGCCTCCCTCGTCCAACAGCTCCTCCCACGTCTCGCGAACCATGAGGGGCGTGCCGGGAGGCAGCGCGCCACCCGCTTCCGCGGCCACCGGGTCCAGGCGGAAGTAAAAGAACCCATGGGGGCCCAGCGTGATGGGATAGGGGTCGGCGGCCACGGCGGGAAATGCCGTCCGGCCAAACAGCTCCACCAGGTGGGTGCCCTGATACCGCGAGAGATCGAGGGCCGCCAGCTGAGCGAACCGCGACAGGTTGGCCACCACCAGCACGTGCTCGGGCGGATCGCTGTCGGGGAGACTGCGGACAAAGGCCAGCACGTGGGGATTGTTGGCGTCCACGACCGCCAGCTCGCCGCGCCCAAACGCCGGCGTGCTGCGGCGCAGCGCAATGAGGCGCTTTAGCCACCACCACAGCGAGTGGGGGTTGGCACGCTGCGCTTCGGCGTTCACGGCTTCGTAGTGATATTCCGGGTCCGTGACCACTGGCAGCACCAGCTTCTGCGGGTTGGCCGTCGAGAAGCCGGCGTTTTTGTCGCCGCTCCACTGAAACGGTGTCCGGACCCCGTCGCGGTCCCCCAAGTAAATGTTGTCCCCCATGCCGATTTCGTTGCCGTAGTACAGGACCGGCGTGCCGGGCAGCGCCAGCAGCAACGCGTGCATCAGTTCAGCCCGGCGGCGATTGTTGTTCAACAGCGGCATGAGGCGGCGCCGAATGCCCAGGTTGATGCGCGAGCGGGGGTCTTCCGCGTAAGCCTGGTACATGTAGTCGCGCTCTTGCTCTGTGACCATCTCCAGCGTGAGCTCGTCATGATTGCGCAGGAACAGCGCCCACTGAGCCCCCTCGGGGACCGGTGGGGTCTGCTCCAAAATGTCCAAAATGGGTTCGGGGCTTTCCTGGTAGAGCCCCATAAACAGGCGCGGCATGAGGGGGAAGTGAAACGCCATGTGGCATTCGTCGCCGTCGCCGAAGTAGGCGACGGCGTCTTCCGGCCACTGGTTTGCCTCCGCCAGCAGCATGCGGTGGGGAAAATGCTCATCCACGTGCCGGCGCAGGTCCTTCAAGTAGGCGTGCGTCTCCGGCAGGTTTTCGCACGACGTGCCATCGCGCTCAAATAGGTACGGCACCGCATCCAGGCGAAGGCCGTCCACGCCCATCCCCAGCCAGAAGTCGACGGTGCGCAGCACGGCGCGGCGCACCTGCGGACTGTCAAAATTTAAATCGGGCTGGTGGCTGTAGAAGCGGTGCCAGTAGTACTGCCCGGCTACGGGATCCCACGTCCAGTTCGATCGTTCGAAGTCTGGGAAGATGATGCGGGCGTCGCGGTACCGATCTGCCGTGTCGCTCCACACGTAAAAGTTGCGCCACGCACTGCCGCGCTTGGCGTGCCGCGCCCGCTCGAACCATGGGTGCTGGTCCGACGTGTGGTTGATGACCAGCTCCGTGATGACGCGGAGCCCCAGCCGGTGGGCATCGCTCAGAAACGCACGAAACTCCGCCAGTGTGCCGTAGTCCGGGTGCACGTTCCGATAATCCGCGATGTCATACCCGTCGTCGCGGCCAGGGGACGGATAGAACGGGAGCAGCCACAAGGCGGTCACCCCCAGGTCCTTCAGGTAGGGCAACTTGTGCCGCAGCCCCTGAAAGTCGCCGACGCCATCTCCGTTGCCGTCGTAAAACGTTCGCACATGCAACTCGTAGATGATGGCATCGCGATACCAGTCGTCCACCCCGTTCGGCATACTGCGCCTCTCTTCTTGGTTGTTGGGCCGCCCGCCGCTCGGACTCGTGTGCGGCGTTACGGCGGGGACGGGTCCGCCGGCACGACTTCGAACACGTGCGCCGGCTGCTGATCGGGCGACAGCGCCACGTAGTTGACCGCGCCGTCCCACTGGTAGGTCCGTCCGGCCAGCAAGTCCCGCACGCCAAAGGGCCCATCGGCCGCTGCGCCCAGCGCCGAGAGGTCCAGCGTGAGAAAGCCGCTCTGCGGCCATGCGGGGTCCAAGTTCACCACCACCAGCACGGTGTCTGCCCGCTGGGCGTCCTGTCGGCTGTACGCCAAGAGCTGCGGGTTGTCGCTGGTGTGGAAGTGGACATTGCCAAACCGCTGGAGGGCGGGGTGGGCGCGCCGCACCTGGTTCAACCGGGTCAGGAGGGGCCCCAAGCCACGTGACGGATCCCAAGCCCAGTGCCGAATCTGGTACTTCTCGGAGTCCCGATACTCTTCGCGCCCCCGAGCCAGGGGCTCTGCCACCGCCTCCTCGAAAGCGGGGCCGTAGATGCCGTAGTTGGAAGCGAGGGTGGCGGCCAGCACGGCGCGCAGGGCAAACGCCGCCGGTCCGCCCGCCTGCAGGAATGCTGTCAGGATATCCGGAGTGTTGGGCCAGAAATTGGGCCGAAAGAAGTCGGCTTGGGGCCAGCCCTGAAGCTCTTCGATGTAGGATCGAAGGTCGGCGCTGGTGTCGCGCCACGCAAAATACGTGTAGGACTGCGAGAAGCCCAGCTGTGCCAGCCGTGCCATGACGGCGGGGCGCGTGAACGCCTCGGCCAGGAACACGAGATCGGGATGCTCGGCACGCAGCGAGCGTATGAGCCACTCCCAAAAGTCAAAAGGCTTGGTGTGGGGATTGTCCACGCGAAAAATGCGGACGCCGTGCCCAATCCAAAACCGCACCACGTCGCGGCAGGCTTCCCACAGGGGTCCGCACGCCTCGCCCGCCAAATCGAGGGGGTAGATGTCCTGATACTGCTTGGGCGGATTTTCTGCGTGCTGAATGGTGCCGTCCGGCCGATGGCGAAACCACTCCGGGTGCTCTGTGACCCACGGGTGGTCAGGGGAGCACTGAAATGCCAGGTCGAGGGCTATGGCCAGCCCTTCCGATGCCGCCGAGGCCACCAGGGTGTCAAAGTCGTCCAGGGTGCCCAGATCCGGATGGATCGCCTGGTGCCCGCCCTCTTGGGCGCCGATGGCCCACGGGCTGCCCGGAACGTCGGCCGTGGCGGGCGCCGGGTCATTGTTGGGCCCCTTGCGCCCCGTGCGCCCAATGGGATGGATGGGCGGCAGGTACAGCACGTCGAAGCCGAGCTGTCGGACATAGGGAAGGCGGCGGCGCAGGGTGGCCAGCGTGCCAGGCTCCCCTGCCGCCCCGGTGGAGCGGGGAAACAGCTCGTACCACGCGCTGAAGGCCGCGAGGGGCGGATCCACCCACACTTCGCGCCACGGGCCCACGGCAGCGTCGGCGGGGGGGTCCAGCGTGGATGCGAGCGCCGCCACCTGCTCGAGTCGGCGGGCCAGCTGGGCCGGCGTGCGGGGGCGGGCATCGCGCCACCAGCGGGCCAAGTCGGCCAGCGGGGCCCGGGACGCGGACCCGCGCGCCTGAGCCCGGTCCAGGCACTCGGCCCCCTGAAGGCCGTCAACCGGGGTCAACACGCCCGCGTCCAGCTTTTTGCGGGCGCTGGCGTGCCAGGTCGCCAGCTCGTCGACAAAACCGCGCACGCGATAGCGGGCCAGGCCCACGGGTCCCGAGGGCACGGGGGCCGAAAACCAGTCGTTGCCGGAGGGCTGCAGGGGCAGCTGGGTTGCCACGCCGGCGGCATCCTGCCACTCCACCTGAGCCCGCACCACGTCGTGGCCGTCGGCAAACACCCGGGCGCGGACCACCACGGGGTCGCCCGCCACAGCTTTGGCGGGAAAGCGCCCGCCTTCCACTTCCGGAGACAGCTGGGTGACGACCACCCGTACGGGGAGCGGCGGCGGGGCCGGGTCCATTCGCATCGCCTCCTGCAGCGTGCGCCGTGGCACGTCGTGGCGCTATTGTAGCCCAAGCGTGCGCCGCGAGGCGGGGGCCGGGCGCCGGGGCGGGTTGACCGCGCGCGCCGGATTGGCATACGGTCGATGGGAGCTGAGGATCCGCGGGGCTGGCGCGCAGCGTCTTGGGCGCGCAGCGGACCCTTGCGGATTATGGAAAGGGGGCGGTCGTGGGTGCCATCGTCATGGGACGGCGAGGACGGCCTGCGCGAACGCGAGCGGTCGCTGGTGCTGCTGGCACAGCGCCACGGCGTGCAAACTAAATATAAAGATGCCCTGGGAGCGACGCACCGCGCCTCAGAAGACGCACTGGTGGCTGTGCTGGCGGGCTTGGGCGCCCCGGTGTCTCGGGCGGAGGACGCCGCCCACGCGCTGGGGGACCAGTTGGTCGCGCGGTGGCGCCGGGTGCTGGAGCCGGTCACCCTGGTGCGAGCCAGTCCCACGCGCGTGAGCCTGCGGGTGGCCATGCGGGTGCCGGCGGCGGCGAGTGGTCCGGTCTGGGTCACCATCGCCTGGGAAGAGGGCGGCGTGCTGGGGCCGGTGGCCGTGGACCCTGTGCTGGTGGCCACCACCCGGGTGGCCGGGGACGCCTATCAGGAGTGGCGGCTGGTCCTGCCGATGATGCACATTCCGCTGGGGTACCATCGGCTTTCCGTGGAGGTTATGGGCCTCACCGCGGAAACGCTGCTCATTGCCCCGCCTGGCCGCGCGGCACCGGGCCCGTCGGAGCCCGCCGTTGGAGTCTTTTGCCCGCCCTATGCCCTGGCGGCCTCCGGCGAGCCGATGGGGAGCTATGATGCGTTGGGCCGACTGTCTGAGTGGGCCGCGCAGGCCCCGGCGTTTTATGCCACGCTGCCCCTGCTGCCCACGTGGCTCGACGGCGAGGCGGCCGATGCGAGCCCGTATCGCCCCATTACGCGGCTGTTTTGGAGTGAGGCGTACGTGGCGGAGCCGTCGGCCGCCGGAGGGAGAACGCGGGGGCAGCCGGGCGCTATCGACTGGCCGGCCGTGGGCCAGGCCCGCCGGGCCGCGCTGGAGCAGGCGTGGCGGGCGGGCGCGGACGGGGCGGTGGATGAGGCTGCGCGCGACTACGCTGCCTTCCGCGCCTACTACGAGGCGCACCGGACGCCGTGGACCCAGTGGCCCGAACCGATGCGCGGCGGCCACATTCCCGCCGGCGCGGTGCCGGCGGAGCGCGTGCAGTTTTACGCGTATGCGGCGCGCCGCGCCGAAGCAGCCATGCGGCAGTGGACCGCGCGCGGGCGGGGCCCGATGCTGGATTTCCCCGTGGGGGTGCATCCTGCCGGCTACGACGTGTGGCGCTGGCGCCACCTGTTTGCGCGGGACATCAGCATGGGAGCCCCGCCCGACGCGCTGTCCCGCGTGGGCCAGCGGTGGGACATGCCGCCGTGGGTGCCCAGCCAGCTGCGCGAAGATGGGTATCAGTATTGGCGGCAGGCGCTGCGGGCCCATCTCCACCTGGCAGGCGTCCTGCGCCTGGACCACGTGATGGGTCTCCACCGCATGCTGTGGGTTCCTCGGGGCGCGACGGCGCAGGAGGGGGTTTACGTGCACTATCCCGCGGAGGAGCTGTATGCGGTGCTGGCGCTAGAGTCCCATCGGGCGGGCACGCCCGTCGTGGGCGAGGATTTGGGCAATGTGCCAGCGGTGGTGCGTCGCACCATGGCCATGCGGGGCCTGCACCGCCTGGTGGTGGTGCGCCCGGGGCGGCCGGGCAGCCAGGAGGAGCCCCCGCCCCAGAGCCTTGTGACCACGGGCACGCATGACATGCCGATGTTTGCAGCGATGTGGGCGGCCCTGGACCCGGCGGTGCAGGCGTCGTGGTGCGCGTGGCTCGGGCTGGCCGCCGGCGCCGCGCCCCAGGACGTGCATCGGGCCACCACGGAGTGGCTCGCGGGCACCGGCGCCGCATGGCTGGTGGTTAACCTCGAGGACTGGTGGCTGGAGCCCCGCGCACCCAATCAGCCGGGCACCCCCTCGCAGCAGAATTGGTCGCGGCCCGCGTCCCGCACCTTGGAGGACGTACTGGCGGACCGGGACCTGCTGGCCTGGCTCCAGGCCCTGGCCGCCCGGCGGGCCGGCCGCCTGCCGGCCCGGCCGCCCGAAGAGGCTCAGCTCGCCGGGAGGCCCCGCCCATGAGCGGAGCCATCGGCCCGCTGGGCGCCGTGCCCGACGGCGAGGGCGGGTGGCACGTGCGGCTGTGGGCGCCCCGGAGTCAGGGGCCGCGCTTGGTGTGGCCCGAGACCGGCCAGGCTTGGCCGATGACTCCGGAGCCGGCAGGCTACTGGACGGTGCGCCTGCCGGCGGCGCCGGTGGGCACCCGCTATGGATTCCAGGTGGTCCCGGATGGCCCCGTGCGGGCCGACCCGGCGTCGCGCTGGCAGCCCGACGGGGTGCTGGCGCCCTCGGCGCTGGCCGCCGACGCCCATGTCTGGCATGACGGCGCATGGCGGGGCATGACCCCCACGGCTCCCGACTTCTCGGTGTATGAGATGCATGTGGGCACCTTTACGGACGCGGGCACGTTTGACGCGGCCGTGGCCGACCTGCCCCGGCTGGCGCACCTGGGCATTTCGGCGCTGGAGCTGCTGCCGGTCGCGCAGTGCCCGGGTCGGTGGAACTGGGGCTACGACGGCGTGTTTCCGTTTGCCGTGCAGGAGAGCCTCGGGGGTGCGGCCGGCCTGTGCCGATTCGTGGACGCGGCGCACCAGGCGGGGCTGGGGGTGATCATGGACGTGGTGTACAACCACATCGGCCCGGAAGGGGTGTACTGGGACGAGTTTGCTCCGTACTACTCCGAGCGCCATCGGACGCCGTGGGGCCCGGCGCTGAACTTTGACGGCCGAGGCTCCGACGGCGTGCGGCACTTCTTTTTGAGCCATGCCCTGGAGTGGCAGCGGCGCTTTCACCTGGACGGCTTTCGCTTTGATGCCATTCACGCGATTATCGACCAGACGGCGTGGCCGTTCTGGGAGCAGGTGACGTCGGCGCTGCATGAGGCGGGCCGCGACCAGGGGCGGCCCGCCTGGCTGGTGGCGGAGAGCGACTGGAACGCGCCCCGGGTCGTGCGGCCGGCGGCCGCCGGCGGCCTCGGCTTTGATGCGTTTTGGTCCGACGACGTGCACCACGCGGTGCATGCCGCCCTGACCGGCGATCGCGCCGGGTACTACCAGGACTTTGGCACGCTGGCGGACGTGGGTGTGGCCATGGAGCGGGGGCTGGTGCAGACGGGCCGGTGGTCCGGCTATCGCGGGCGCCACTACGGCCGCCCGTACGATCCCGCCGACGCACCGCCGGCCGCGGCGCTCGTGGCGTATCTGCAGAACCATGACCAGGTGGGCAACCGCCCGGCGGGCGACCGCCTGGCGGCGCAGGCGGGCATCGAGGCGGCCAAGGCCGCAGCGGGGCTGGTGCTCACGGCGCCCTTCGTGCCGATGCTGTTCATGGGGGAGGAGTACGGCGAGACGGCGCCGTTTCTGTACTTCGTGGACCATGCCGGCGCATCCCTGATGGATGCCGTGCGCGGCGGCCGCGCGGACGAAGCGCGGGCTTTTGGCTGGTCGGCGCCTCCCCGGGACCCCACGGTGGCGGCGGCGCTGGTGGACTCGCGGCTCACCCGGCGGGAGGAGCCGGGCGTGTCGGCGTATTATAGAGAGTTGCTGGCGTGGCGCCGCGCGCCCGCCTTGGCCGAGCGCCGGCTCAGCACGGTGGCGGCGCG
>JAKADP010000156.1 GCA_021820465.1 Bacillota bacterium | reverse complement strand
GCCAGGCCATCACCCGCGCCACTCGGTCTGCCCCCGCGATGGGCCGCCACCGGGGGGCATGCGCCCCGCTGTCGCCCACCAGGCGGGCATCGGCCGCCAGAAACGCGCGCAGGCCGTCCACGTCCCCGGCGCGGAAGGCCGCGAAGAACTGCCGGGCGAGCTCCGCCTGCTTGTGGGCGTCGGCGGGGAAGCGCGGGAGGCCGGCGCCCAGGTGGCGGCGGGCCCGCGCCGCGAGCTGGCGGCAGGCGGCTTCGGATCGCCCCACGAAGGCGGCTATCTCCCCGAAGCTAAACCCAAAAACCTCCCGCAGCACAAACACCGCCCGCTCCAGCGGGCTTAGGCGCTCTAAAAGGACCAGGGCCGCCATCGAGAGCGAGTCCGCCAGCTCCGCCGCACGCTCGGGGTCCTCGTAGGGATCGGTGAGAAGGGGATCCGGAAACCAAGGGCCCACGTACACCTCGCGGCGCACGCGGGCGGAGCGCAGCACGTCCATGGCGATGTGCGTCACCGTGGCCGCCAAAAACGCCTTGGCCGAGGTGGGGACGGCTGGCGACGCATCGAACCGAAGCCACGCCTCCTGCACCGCGTCCTCCGCGTCGCTGACGCTGCCCAGCATCCGATACGCGATGGCAAACAGCATCGGGGCGCACGCCTCAAACTGTTCTCCCCGGGTCATGCCAGACCCTCTTGAAAGCCCTGGCGCCACGAGGGATACCGCAGCGCCCACCCCAGCTCCCGCTTGGCTTTGGCGTTGGAAAAGCCACGCCCCTCCGTCATCATGGCCACGGCCACCTCGCCGGCGAGGAGCCGAGCCAGCCACGCCGGCACGCTGAGTGGGCGCTGGGCGCCACAGCACGCCGCCAGGTGAGGCAGCCACTCGGAGGCTGGAGCGGGCTCATCGTCGACAATGTTAAACACGCCCCGGGGCGAAAGCTCCGCCGCCAGCACGGTGGCCCGCGCCGCGTCGTCGACATGCACCCACGAGCAGTAGCCCAAGCCCCCGCCCACCAGCGGAAGCCGCCGCCGGCGCACCAGCGCCACCTGCTCATCGGTGGCGCCCGGTCCGTAGAGGCCCCCGTACCTGACCACGGTGCCCCCCGCCCCCAGGACGGCGTCCTCCAGGTGGCGCACCGCCGCCATCACCGGCTCGGCCGGCGTGCCGCGGTAAGGATCCAATGGATCGTCCTCGGCTTTCACAAAGCCACCCTGCCGCATGCCGTTCCAGCTGGCATAGCTCTGAGCCACGAGGTGGGCGCCCCCGGCGGCGGCGGCCGCCACCAGATGATCGGTCCCCTCGGTCCGGAGCCGGTTGGTCACGGCGAACCACCGGTCCATGTGCTTCATATCGGGCCGCCTCCCCCCGATGGCGGTCATCTCGTGGACAATCACGTCCGGGCGCGCTCGGGCCACCGCTTCGCCCACCGCCGCGGCATCTAAGCCGTCCATGACGACGCCCTCCGCGCCTAGGCGCTGGAGTCCGGCCACCTTGGCCGGACTCCGGGTGCTGGCGGTGACCTGGTGGCCGCGCGCCACCAACTCGGCCACCACACGCCGCCCCACGATCCCGGTGCCCCCCGCCACGAACACGCGCATGGTCATCCCTCCCGCATCGCCAGTCTCTGATGGCGAGACGAGATGGCCGGGCTGGGTGTGACATGGCGGGGCGGACGGGCGCGCCCCAGACGCGGCGCCATCGGTGTTGAGCCCATGGTACACCCCGGGAGATGCACGGCCAGCGGGAGCATGGTAGAGTCAAGCCATCGCGAGCGGCTCTTGGAGAGACGCCAGAGGATCTGGACACGCGAAAGGACGCGGAAGATGGACGGAGAGCAGGCCGCGGCACTGGCCGAAGACGTGGTGCGCTCCTATTTCGTCTGCAACAAGGCGCGCTGGCAGCATCCCGCCGGCGCTGCGGAGAGCGGCGCGAACATCCCGGCGCCACCCACCGCAGGCGTCCCGGGGTTGGCTCACCCGCGCTCGGCGGCCGACCTGACCGCCGATGTCGTGCACGACATCCACCAGGACTGGGGCCACCTGTGCCACGCCGCGTCCGTGCTGTCCCACGACCGGATCCTGTCCGTCGCGCGCGAGGTGCTGGGCCTTTGGGACCCCATCGTCGGCAGCATCGCGGACGTGGCCACCGACGCCGTGACGGCGGCGTGCCGCGCCACCTCGGCGCCGAGCACCTGACGGCGCGTCAGCCCCCATCCGCGAGCGCACGCCCAGCCGTCCCCATCCCGCTGATGGCACTTGGTGCACCATGGAGCACCAAGCGCAGAACCCCAGTGGGCTCCATTCATCTAGTACACTGGCCCAGGGGTGATCGCATGAGTGCCGCACAGTTGACCGTCGCCCCCGAGATTTTCGACCGCCTGCCGGGCTTGACGATTGTCGTGGCTTGGGCCACCGGGTTGGACAATGACGGGGACAACCCTACCGTCGACGAGGAGTGGGCGTCGTCTTGGGCCAGCGCCGGCCTTTGGGCCGATGGCCTGCCGAATCCGCAGTCCCATCCCCACGTCAAAGCCTGGGGTGACCGGCTGAAGGCGGCCGGGGTGTCCCGCAAGGACTTTCCCCCCTCGGTTGAAGCGGTGCTGCGCCGGGCCATGAAGCGCGGGCCGCGGTTTTCCATCAATCCACTGGTCGACTTCTACAACGCGGTCGCGCTGCGACACGTGGTGCCGGCGGGCGCCTTTGATGTGGGTGCCCTGCCTGAAGACGTGGTGCTCCGCACGAGCCGCGCCGGCGACACCTTTTGGGCCCTGGACGCCAAGGCGCCGGTTCCGGTGCCCGAAGGCGAGCTGGCGTACGCTGCCGGCTCGACCGTGCTCACCCGCCAGCTCATGTGGCGGCAGTCCCAGGCCGGACTGGTGACGCCCGGCACCACCTCCGTGCTTTTTATGTCAGAGCTTTTGCCCGAACACCCGGCCGACCTGGCAGACCGGGTGGCCGACGGATTCCAGGAAGGCTTCCAGCGCCACTTTGGCGTCGACCCCAAGATGGGCCGGATTTCGGTCGATAACCCGACGTTCCGGTGGATGCCGTGACGATGCCGAGGTGTCCCAGGAGTTCTTAGGCGGCCGAGCGGATAGGTAAGGAGGCGGAGCACCACATGGCACGCACGGTGGCGATTCTTGAGGAGGCGGACCGCGAAGACGAGC
>JAKADP010000155.1 GCA_021820465.1 Bacillota bacterium | reverse complement strand
CTGGTGGGGCGAGAGCGGGACGGCGGCACCCAGCCGGTGCCGCCGAACACGTGCCCTGCACCGGAGCCGGCGACCCGGATCTGCCGGGAGCACCTCGCCAGGGTTCTGGTGCCCAGCGCGATGCCGTCCCCACCGGCCTGGCCGCGATCGGGCGCGTGCAGCGCCGGCTCCACTCCGGATTTCGTATGCGCCCCGTGCCAGCCGACCCTGCGATCTCCCCTGTGTGAGGCCGCCGGACGGACAGTGGTGTGGCAATAGTGTAGTGTGACTCCATTGCGGCCAGAACGCCGCCGCGGCGCCCGGATGGCCCCTGGCCGCGAGGACGCATGCGGCCCGATGGCTGGAGAGGGGAGCGGCTTTTGGACATTATCCTCAACACCGACCATCCCCCGCGGACTCCCTGGGGCAGGGTGCGCCACCGTGTGTCGCCCCGCGATCCCCGGTGGGTGAGCCTGCGGTCAACCTTTCCCGGGGCGCCGGACCTGACAGACGGGAATTGGTACTGGATGCGCGCTCCGGCCCCCGACGCGTCCCCGGCGTGGCGGGTGGCCATGCCAGACAGCGGCCACCACGATGGCCGCCAGGAATTCCTGCGGCACGTGCTGGCGTTCCCGGCGCTCCACGACCCCTCGGTGCGTCGCGAGCTGGTGAGCCGCCCGCTGGTGTTTTGGCAGGGTGATGACCTGTTTGTGTTCTCGCCCCCGGGCGAGCCCGTCACCCGGGTGCGCTTGGTGGGGAGCCAAGGCGCCCAGACGTCCTGGTGGCGGCGGATTATCAGCACCGGGGTGGCCATACTGGCCAAGCTGAAGCTGCTGCTGGTGTTTGGCTCGGTGCTGGTGACGATGGGCCTCTACGCGCTGCTGCTGGGCTGGCCGTTTGCCATCGGGTTTGTCCTGCTCATCGCCTGTCATGAGATGGGGCACGTCGTCGCGGCCCGCCACCGCCACATGAAAACCAGCCTGCCCATCTTTCTGCCGTTTCTCGGCGCATTCATCGGCCTGCGGCAGCGCCCTCAGGACGCCGGCGAAGAGGCGTTTTTGGGCATTGCCGGCCCCGTCTTCGGCCTGGCCGCCACCGGCGCCGCCGCACTGCTTTGGGCCGTGACGGGCAACCGCTTCTGGGCGGCGCTCGCCAGCGCCGGGTTCTTAATTCACGTGTTCAACCTCATGCCGGTGCTGCCGCTGGATGGCGGGCGCACCGTGGGGTTCTGGCGCTGGCTCGCGTGGATTCCTGGAGGCTTGGGCGCTCTGGCGGTGCTGTTCTACCGCCCCACCCCGCCCCACTGGCAGTTTGACCCCGTGGCCGTGCTGCTCATTGGCCTGGTGATTTGGTCCCTGTCGGTGGAGCCGCGCTCCCGACCCGGCGGGTACACCGACATCGGCGGCCGGGCTCGCTGGGGATACACGGCACTCTGGGCGGCGCTGCTGGCCGTCAGCGTGCTTGGCTACGTCACGCTGGGCGCCTACGCCATCTGACGAGGCGCCCGCCGCGGCCGTGTCAGGCCGGGGAGGCAGGTGGCCGCCACTCGCGGACCAGCTCCCCCTCTAAGACTTCGCCGGTGGGCACGAAGCCCAGGGAGGCGTACAGCGCCTCCGCCGCCTGATTCTCCGGCTCATAGGAAATGCGCATCGGCCCCGGCCGCTCGCGCTGGATGCGCTCCATGAGGGCCAGCATGGCGGAGCGGCCCCATCCCCGCCGCTGAAACCGGGCATCAATCATCAGGCGGTCGATCCACGGCAGCTCAGAGGGCAGGTGCGGACCATACATGGCAAACCCCACCAGGACCCGGGGAGCCGCCGCCCCGTAGATGGCCAGCGGCACGTAGCGGTCAAAAATCTTGGCCTGGGCAAGGGAAAACAGATTGCTGGCCACAAAGTGGCTCTGGTCCTCGGCCACCTTCAGCTGGATGACGTCCAGCCAGTTGGTGGCATCCACCGGCAACAGCACCACGCGGTTGCTGCTCATCCACGCCCACCCCTTCACGGCCCTCACCGCCCCCGCCGCCCGCGAGCCGCGGCCCCAGCATAGCATCACGTGCGAGACATGCTCGCGGCCCGTGCGGCGTCCCGCCCACCGGCACGGCTCCTCACGGGAAGCGCGGTGGGGCTTCGATCTCCACTCTCTAGCACCACGCTATAATCGGGTACAGTTTCCTCACGGAACCGGAGGAAGGGGCGCAGCACATGGCCTCGCCGATCCTGCTCACAGAGGCGGTGGCGCGCCGCTTCCTGCTGGGGACTCAGGGGCTCTGGCCTAGCCGCCGCTGGGTGGGCCGGGACGGGGCGGCCGCGGCGATGCAGGCGCTGGGGCGCCTCCAGCTTGATCCGGTGTCGCTGGTGGCGCGAAGCCACGACCTCGTCCTGATGAGCCGCGTATCGGGGTACCACCCGGACCACCTCAGCGCACTCGCGTACGGCGAGCGGCGCTTCTTTGAGTACGGGGGCCACCTCGACCTCTACCCCCGTGCAGAATATCCGTACTGGGAGCTTCACAAGATGCGCCGCCGCAGCGATCCGCGCGTCCGCGCGTTCCTGGCCGAATACGCGGAGCTGGCGGACGAGGTGCGAGCCCTGGTCCGGGACCGCGGCCCGCTGGCTGCCGGCGATATCCCCAGTGATATGGTGGCTGGCACGGCCACGGCGAAGGTCACTTCGGGCCGGGCCCGCACGGCTGGCGGACTGGCTCTCTATCACCTCTGGCTCACCGGAGACCTCATGACGCATCACCGGGAGGGATTTGAGCGCGTCTATGACCTGGCCGAGCGGATCGCCCCCCAGATCCACGAGACGCCGCCCGAAGCGTCGGTCCGCGCACACGTGGCGGCCGAGGTGCTTCGCCGGGAGGGACTGCCCACCCTGGGGGAGTGGTCGGCCGGCGTGAGCTATATGCTGTTTGCCAACATGCCCCGCAAGGACGCCGCGGCCTGGATGGCCGACCTGGTGGCCCTGGGCCTAACCGTCCCTGTACGGGTCGACGGGCACAAGGTGGAGCGGTTCGTCCATGCGGACCTGGTGCCGCTCTTGGAGAGCCTTGTGCAGGGACACGTGCCGCAAGCCTGGGACATTCCCGGCGACGCTCGCGCAGAGGCCGTGTTCCTCTCGCCGCTGGACAACCTCCTGGCCGCCCGTGCCCGCGTGCTGGATCTGTTTGGGTTTCAGTACCTGTGGGAGATTTACAAGCCGGCGGACCAGCGCCGCTACGGTGCCTATACGATGCCGATCGTCTACCAAGA
>JAKADP010000154.1 GCA_021820465.1 Bacillota bacterium | reverse complement strand
CCGGCCGCCCCACACTTTGAGGGCGCCGAGGCGCTCGCGGCCGCCGCGTGGGCGGCCGGAGCGCGGCCGGTGGCCTCCGACGGCGCTCTCGACGCGCTGGCGGCCTGCGATTTGGTGGTGGACGCGGTGCTGGGCACTGGCCAGAATCGGGCGCTGGGCCCACCGTGGTCCGCGCTGTGGCCCCACTTAGCTCGCTCGCGCGTGTTGGCGGTGGATGTGCCCACGGGGGTGGAGGCGGATACCGGCCGGTGCTGGACTGACGGGCCCGCCATGGTGGAAACCATGGCGGTGGGGGCGCTGAAGCCGGCGCATCTGCTGGAGCCGGCGGCGTCGCGGATGGGGCGCCTGACGGTGGCGGATATTGGGCTCCCGATGCGGCTGGGCGAGCGGTTTCGCCTCAGCCGGCCGCAGGAGCCGCTCCGCGCACGGGACGCAGGGGCAGACAAGTATGCTCGCGGCACGCTGGTGGTGGTGGGCGGGTCGGCTCAGTACACCGGCGCCCCCGGCCTAGCGGCGGGCGGGGGCATGCGGGCCGGGATGGGCTACGTGGAAATTTGGTGCGCCGCCGCGGGCGCGGAGCGCATTCGCTTTCTGCCAGCGGTGGTGCGGGTCCTGCCGGAGCACGAGGGGGCGCTGGTGATGGACGACGCCGCGCGGAGAGCCCTGGGGCGGGCGCGGGCGGTTGTGCTGGGGCCCGGGGGCAGCCTCGCGCCATCACTGGTGGAGGCGGTGCGGGCCACCGGACTGCCGGCGGTCGTGGACGCGGGGGCATTGGCCGCGTACACCGCCGCCGGGCGGCCAGCATGGCCGGGCGCCGTGTTCACCCCCCACGCCGGCGAAGCGGCCCGCCTGTTAGGGCGCGATGCCACGTGGGTCGCGGGCCATCGGGAGGCGGCGGTGCGGGAGCTGGCGGCCGCCACGGGCGGCGTGGTGCTGCTGAAGGGGCGCCACACGCTGGTCGGCCAGGGTGGCGGGCCCGTGTTTGCCAACTGGCCGGGGGGCCCAGAGCTGGCCACCGCGGGAACCGGGGACGTGTTGGCGGGGGTCATCGGCGGACTCTTGGCCCAGGGATTGGAGCCCCTGGCGGCCGCTCGGTTGGGCGCATGGTGGCATGGGCTGGCCGGAGAGCGGATGCGGTGGACCCACGGAGCGTCCGGGGGATCCGCCCGCGACTTGCTGGACGCTCTGCCGGCGGTGCCTCCCGCCGGCATCCCCACGGACTGGCCGGAGTGGGTGTCGTGACGGGGCCGGAGCGGGCCACGCGGGCCTTGGTGCGCTTGGACGCCATCCAGACCAACGTGCAGGTAGTGCGGCGCGCCCTAGCGCCTGCGACCATGATGTGGGCGGTCGTGAAGGCGAACGCGTACGGGCACGGGGCCGTTCCGGTGGCACGGGCCGCCCTGGAGGCCGGTGCCGACGCCTTGGCCGTGGCACTGCCGGAGGAAGGCTGGGCGCTTCGCCAAGCGGGGATCGGCAGTCCGATCCTGGTCTTGGGGCCAATTTTGCCCGAGCAGGCCGCCTCGGTGGTGGGGGCGGACCTAGACGCCATAGTATTCAGCCCGGCGGTGATCGAGGCGCTGGCCCGAGCCGCGGCGGATCGGGGCCGCCCGGCGCGGGTTCACCTGAAGGTGGACACCGGCATGGGGCGCGTGGGCGCCCAACCGGACGATGTGGCGGCGCTGGCCGAGCGCATTGTGGCGGAGCGGGCACTCCAGTGGGCGGGGCTCATGACCCACCTGGCGGACGCCGACCACGAGGAGCGGGAGTGGACCCGCGGCCAATATCGGCAGCTGCTCCGGGTGGTGGAGGGGCTCCGCCGGCGGGGATGGGCGCCGCCCGTGCACGCGGCCAACTCGGCCGGGGCACTCCGGTTCCCCGGGCTGCAGGCCGACGGGGTGCGTGTGGGCTTGGCACTTTATGGCGTGGCGCCTTGGGCCGGGGCCCCGCCGCTGGAGCCGGCACTGGCGCTGCAGTCGGTCGTGACCATGGCCAAGCGCGTGCCGGCTGGGTTTCGCGTGGGCTACGGCCACACCTACGAAACCGCCGAGCCGCTCACCATCGCGACGGTGGCCGCCGGCTACGCGGACGGCGTGCGGCGAGGGCTGTCCAATCGCGGGGCCGCCATCGTGGGCGGGCGCCGCGTGCCCATCGTGGGTCAGGTGTCCATGGATCAGCTGACACTGGCCGTGCCGCGGGAGGTTCGCGTGCAAGTCGGCGATCCGGTCGTGCTGTTGGGCCGCCAGGGCGGGGCGGCCGTGTCGGCTGGAGACTGGGCCGCGTGGCTTGACACCATTCCCTATGAAGTGCTGTGTGGCATTGGGGCCCGCGTGCCGCGGACGTACCTGCCGCCTCCCGCCTGACCGCCGGGGCGTGTCCTCCGGGAGCGCCCGCCATGCGGTGGACAGACCAGTCGGCCGCCCGGCTGACTCGGGTCGGCCCAAAGCCTATAATGAGAGGGCATCGAGCCAGAGATGAACGGGTGAGTGGTCGTCCGAGGAGTGCAAGTGGAAGAGGTGCGTCCACGTGGAGTACGTGCGTCAGGGGGTCGCGGCGCGGCTGGTGGTGCGCATGCCGCGAGAACTCATCGAGGCCTTGGACGACTTGGGGCGCGAACAGCACCGCGGTCGCGCCGACTTGATTCGGGAGAGTGTGGCCCGCTATGTCGAGCAGCGCGCGCGGGAGCGGCTCCGTGATGAGCTGATCGCCGGATACCGCGAGTGGGGCGAGATGTACTGCCACCTGCGCGAGGAACAGTGGGAGCCACAGGCATGCGAAATGGACACAGCGAGCCCCAACGACCAGTAGGGTGGCAGGTCCGCCGCGGGGACATTTTCTTTGCGGACTTGTCGCCGGTGGTGGGGTCGGAGCAAGGGGGGGTCCGCCCGGTGCTGGTGCTGCAGAACGACATCGGCAATCGGTACAGCCCCACCGTGATCGTGGCCGCCATCACCTCGCAGCACAGCAAGGGCCGCCTGCCCATTCATGTGACGGTGGCGCGCGAGCAGTCGCCCCTGGGGCGGGAGTGCCTTATCCTCCTGGAGCAGGTGCGGACCTTGGATAAGCGCCGTCTGAAGGACCGTGTCGGCCCGCTGCCTGCGCATATCATGGAGCGGGTGGATCGCGCGTTGTCAATTTCGCTGGGGCTGTTGGACCTGTAGAACCCGAGGATGCGCCACAGTGAGACAGAGGGGAAGCGTGCGGGATGAAACCGGTGGTGGGAATTACGACGCGACATCGGGTGGGGGATGCGCTGGCGTCCGATGGGGTGGCGGTGACATACATCGAGGC
>JAKADP010000153.1 GCA_021820465.1 Bacillota bacterium | reverse complement strand
GCAGCGGCAACGCGCACCGCTTCGATGTACCCTTGGCGCGCATCGACGGCGACTTCCTTCACAACGGGCACTCCGGGGATGCTGTAGATGGCATAAACGCCAGAGGGCGCCACGGACCCGGGGGTCCCCTGGTATGCAACCACTGCCACCTTTCGGCCGACCCGTGGCACCGTATGATGCGTGACGCGATAAGGGTGGCCATGCACGGTGAGCTCAAAGGTATAGTGCCACGGAGGTGGGGGCGTTGCTGCGGGCCCAAAGGCTTGGCACCCGGTCGCGCCCACTGCGGCACCCAGTGCCATACCGGCCGCCAATGCACGTGGGAGTCGAAACCCGTTGCGCATGTTGCGCGCCACTCCTAGTCATCTCCGGATTCGTGGTGTAAAAACGTGGGGGCTTCGCCGGGTCTCTCCTTCTAACGAGAAGGTACCCGACGTGGATGCGGCACGTCAAGAAGGCTAGGCCAGTGTCGCGGGGGATTGCTGGGGGGGACGTGACAGTGCGGGCCGCCGGGCTCGACACGTCCGTGACTGTCTTGGGGTTGGCCGCAGACGGCGAATCACTAGGACCCGGGCCCCCGGCGGCGTCCGCCGGGCCCCGCTGTCTCGGGATCGATGTGCTGTGGCAGAACCAACCGTCGCTTGTGGTCCTGCCTGAGGCGGACCGCCCGGCGGTGGCGACACTGGGGTCCCGGAAGCGATCTTCACGCCGTGCCCCCCAGGCGGCACCCCTCAAAAACGCCGGTTCAGGCCAGGGTCGACGCGCGGAAGAGGGGCCTAAGGCAGCGGGTAGCCGGCCTCGCGGTAGATGGTGTACCACTCCTCGCGGGTGAGCGTGACCTCGGCGGCCTGGCAGCATTGCCGGAGCCGCTCCCGATTCATGGTGCCGATGACCGGCTGCATGTGCGCCGGGTGCCGCAGGAGCCAGGCCACGACGATGGTCGTGGGACTCACCCCGTGATCCGCCGCAATGCGGCCCAAAGCCTCGTTGAGGGCCGGAAACTTGGGGTTGTCCAAGAACACGCCTTCGAAAAAGCCGTACTGGAACGGCGACCAGGGCTGAATGGTGATGTGGCGAAGGCGGCAATAGTCCAGCACGCTGCCATCCCGGTCGCTGGCTTCGGCGTTTAGCGTGTTGACGTTCACGCCCTGAGCAATCATCGCCGCGTTGGTGATGGACAGCTGCAGCTGGTTGGCCACCAGCGGCTGGCGCAGGTCCTGGGCCAAAAGCTCCATCTGCATGGGCTTCATGTTGGACACGCCAAAGTGGCGCACCTTGCCACTGGCAGCCAGGCGGTCGAAAGCCTCCGCCACTTCTTCGGGCTCCACCAGCGCATCGGGCCGGTGCAGCAGCAGCACGTCCAGGTAGTCGGTCGCCAGCCGCTTCAAGATCCCATCGACGGCCTCCAAGATATGTTCGCGCGACAGGTCATAGGCACCGGGCCGGATGCCGCACTTGGACTGCAGGATGACCGTGTCGCGGCGGCTGGGCGCTAGGTGCGCCGCCTCGGCGAAGCGCTCCTCACACGCGCCGGCCCCGTATATGTCCGCGTGGTCAAAAAAATTGGCGCCCAGCGACAGCGCCTCCGCCACAAACCGCTCGGCCGCTGGCTTATCCAGCTGGCGGAGCCGCATGCACCCCACCGCCACCACCGGCACGCTCAAATCCGAGTTCCCCAGCTTCATGGTTCTCATGGCGGTCGCCCTCCTCGTGGAGAAGCCCGAGCGGGCCTCCGGCCGCCATCATACCGCGTCGGGACCTTGGCTTGCCGGCGGCCGGCGTATACTGGCGACGACACCCGAGAGAAACCGGAGGCGAGTGCGGTGGCTCTCTTGCTGGGAAGTCTGGTGCAAGACCCTCGGCGGCCCGAGGACCCCCGCGAGGGGGTGGTCATCGCGGTCACGCGCCATCCCATGTGCCTGGCGCGCCTCTTGACCATCGCGTGGAAGGACACGGGCACGCTGGAGGATCTGGACGAGCAGGAATTCGGCGCGCTGGACGATTAGGGAAGCCCCTCGGCCCGAGGGGCATGTCCAGGCGCGGACCGGGTCGGCTACGACACGGCGTCCAGCGACACGTGGGTGGCGGCGCCCGCGCGCGCCAACAGCGCCACCTGATCGGGATGGCACGTCAGAAACAGCACCTGATGCCGCTCGGCAAACTCGCGCAGGACGTCAACCATCACGCGTTGCCGCACGGGATCAGCGTTGACCAGGATGTCATCCAGCACGATGGGCATGGATCGCCCTCGCCGCGACTGCTCTTCAATCCAGGCCAGCCGAAAGGCCAGGTACAGCTGTTCCTTGGCGCCTCGGGACAAGGCGTCCGCCGGATACACCGACCCGTCTGCCGCCTGCACCTCCAGATTTTCGTCGTCCGTGGCCCACAGCGCGCGGTAGCGGCCGCCCGTCATGCGGCTGAAGAGCCGCTGGGTGTCCTGCATCACCTGGGGCTGGCGCTCCCGCCTGAGGGCATCGCGCGCCACCCGAAGCGCTGACTCCGCCCACGACAGCTCGAGCCACGCCCGCGCCTCCCGCTCAACCTCCTGCCGGCACAATTCGTGCTCCAGACGGGCCTCGGCCAGGGTGCCCGACTGCTCCAGCGCCTCCCGCGCCTGGCGTGCCGTGGCCAGCTGCCCCATGAGGTGGTCGCGCTGGGCCGCCAGGGCTTGTCGCTCGTCCACCACGCGCTGGCGCTCTTCGCTCAGACGCTCGGCCGTCCACGCCTCAAACACCGCCCGAAAGCCCGATCCCGGCCGCTGGACCAGCGGATCCGCCTCCAATCGGTGCGCGAGGCGCTCCACCTCACGCCGCGCCTCCTGCCAAGCGGCGAGGCGGCTTAGCCGCGCCGCAAAGTCCTCGGCGGACCGCGCCCCCACTGATTGCCAGACGGCCTCGAGGGCCTCCTCGGCGGCCCGTCGGCGCTGGAGGGCTTCTTCCCGCTCCTTCTCCGCCATCGCCTCCTGCCTCAGCAGTTGCTCCCACGCGTGCCGGTGCTCGCGCCAGGTTTGCCACGCGTCGGCGGAGAGCCCCCCCGTCAGCTGCCAGCGATCCACCACCGCCGCCGCGTCGGCCCAAAATTGCTGCACCTCGCCTTGGCTGGCCTCCAAAGCCCGCTCGCGCTCCGCCACCTCCGCGGCGAGCTCGCTCCAACGGGGGGCGACCGCCAGCAGAGTCCGCGCCCCCTCCACGGTGAGGCTGGGCAGGTTGGCGTCCTGCCAGTAGCGGGCCCAGGCGCGCTCGGCCTGCTCCGCCGCCCGCACGGCGCCGTCCCGCTCGGCCCGTGCCCGCGCCAGCGCCGGCGGGTCGACGGCGTCGTCCGGCCCGGCTGCGTC
>JAKADP010000152.1 GCA_021820465.1 Bacillota bacterium | reverse complement strand
GTCGCCTCCATCGCCACGGCGTTGCCGCGAGCCGCTGAGGGAAGCGATGGGGTGTCGGACTACTCAAAGAACGCGGAGAGCGGGCAGGTGAAACCAGGAAGGACGGCATCCGTCACCATCGAGGCCGGGTCCGTGAGCGTGACGGGGTCGATGCCCACCTGATGGCGCGTCCACGTGCGGGCTTCGGGGTCTACGACCCAGACCGAGCGGACCCCGACATCCAGGTACTGCTGAACTTTGCGAATCAGGTCGGCGTCGGACGCCCGATGAACCTCCACGGCCAAATCCGGGGCCACGTCCGAGAATCCCGACGGCTCGCCCAACTGTCCGAGTCGTGCGGTCGAGTAAAACGCGACATCCACTCCCCGCAGGGTGTCCGGATTGCGGTGGACCAGGAAGCCGAACTCGCCGCCAATCACCTTGCCCCGATGTTCGCTCTGCACCAAGGTGCGCAGCGTCGCAGCCACCGCACCAGGACCGCACTGTGGCGAAAGCTTCCAGGGCTCCTGATCACCAGCTCTCCCTCGTCAATCTCATAGCGCCATCCGTCGGGGAGCCGGCCAAGTTCATCGGCGGTCCACGGTTTGGTTGCAGGGTCCACGGCCCACGTCTCCCTTCGCGGGGGTTGCCGTTGGTGCCGTCAGAATAACACGCGGCGCGTGGAAGATGACAGCAGCTCGACGCACCGGACATTTGTTGCGAAAAGCTTTCTTTGGCTTGACACCTCAGACGGCCCGCAGGCGTTCTACAGGTAGGAACCGCCATAATATCCACCATAATATGCAGAGGAGGTCGTTGCGCGTGAACCAGTAACGGCTCATGGGTGTGGTCAGGAGGGAGGGCTGGCGGCTGCGCTGCTGCTGTTGACGGCCGTCGTCACCCATGCCGCCGGTCTCAGCCAGGGATCCCAGTCGACCGCGGTGCCCACTATCCGGTCGAGGCACGGCGTGTGACAACGGAGCGGTGGCCACCCAAGTCACCTACCGTTACAGTCCCGGGTACTATACGTATACCAATGTGTTGTCCGGAACCGTGCCCGGAACGGGTACGTATAAGTTTCACTGGCAAAACAGCGTCACCGAGGGAACCGCGTCCTCGCGCTTCCAGTACACGTATCTGACGAGCGGAACCTACAGCGGCCAAGGTCACGCGGACTGGGGCTGCCTTTGGGCGTTCAACGACACCGGGACGCAGTTCGACGTCCACAAGAGCTATGCATGCTACCCGGTGTCCACCTACGAAAATCCGCCAACTGACTGGACCATCAACAGTGGGGTGAACTACTCCAATCCGGCTCAGATGGATCAGTTCGTCTGGGTGAATGTCAATTGCGGGGGAAGTGTTAGCGGTGTTAAAGGGCAGTCGTTCCAGAATCTCTACAACATCTTTCCCAGCTAGTCGGGCAGAGGGCGGGCCAGCGCCGGGCGCGCCTGGCCGGACAGGAACCTGGCTCACAGCCGGGGTGGCCGTGGCCCTGCTGGCAGCCGGGTGTGGCAGTGGGCCACCGGTGGACGCCACGCCGCCTCTGTTCACGGCCCACGCCGCCAAAGAGTTGCGGGCCGACCTGCACAAGATCCCATTCAAGGTGGCGCTGCCGACGTGGCTGCCGTCGGGGTGGGCGGTGACCAACGTGTACCTGACCCCGCCGCCCACCCTGCCGACCGGGGGACAGCCGCCGTTTGGGCATGGGAGCGTGATGTTTCGTGCCGCTCCCAAGCACGGCCACGCGTTTGTCTTCATCACCGAGCTGGTGGGCCATGGCCACATTACGTCCACGACCGTGCACGAAGACGGCTATACCCTGCAGGAGTCGCCACCCGCGCCGCCCAACATGTGGCGGGGCGTGCTCATCAACGGGCTGCCGCACGGCGTGTCGGGGTTGCTGTCCGGGCCCCAGGATTCGTTTGCGACCCTGAATCATATCGCCGTGATGCTGAAAGACACCGCGAGCGGGTAAGGGGCCGGAGGATCGCTGAAGGCTGATGGTGCGAGAACGCCAGGCGGGTTGTCTGGAAGCGCCCCGCGGACGTGGCTGTCATTCGGGGGCCGGAGCGGGGCCGGTCCGCTCGGCGAGAACCAAGGTGCCGTAAATCTGGTCACAGGTCGCCACGATTCGGCGTGCGTCGTCCAGGGCTTGACCGGCATGCGCGGGCTTGAACTCCTTCAGGGGATTCAGTCCCGTGCCCAACTGAATGTAGCGCGTGTGCACTTCATAAAGAGTGAGCGTGGTGGCCGCGACCCGCAGTGGCTCCAGGTCGGGATATGCGTCCACCAGCCCGTCAATGAGCTGACCCAATGCGTGGACGAAGGGGAAGTAGACGGATCGGGCCACATACAGAGCCTTCAGCGCTTTTTCCGCCGCCTGCTCGGCGTGGTCGCATGCCAGGTGAGGTTGGCCGTCCGCCAAAAGAGCGGCGGCGTCCAAGTCGCTGTGGGCCAGCGCCAGCCAGTCTGCGGCCGCGTCAGTCCCCAGGTACTTCATGGCCGTACTTCCCGTGCCTCCCGAAACATTGGGTGTTCTTGGGCGTCGGCCCATTCATCGGGCCGAAAAATCAGCAAGTCCACGGCCAGTGGCGAATGCAGCGTCATGAGGAGCGCGGTCGCTTGGTCCAGTCGGGTGGCACCCGGCTGCTCGGGCAGGACCACGGCTAAGTCCAGGTCACTGCCGGCGCCCGCGTCACCGCGCGCGACGGACCCAAACACCCACACACTGTGCGCCCCGGCCGCGCGCAGCACGCACGACGCCCGCCGCGCCTCCCGCAGCAGCTGCTCGCGCCGGTCCTCACGCTGCTTCAATCGGTCTGCCAGCGACAGGGTGTCCACGGCACGCACCCCCCAACGCCTGCCAGTATAGCGAGACCGCGCACGAAGCAACACTGGGGCCTTGTGGACCCGTCCGCGACCTACGGAGCCGCCCGGTGGGCATTCCACAGGCTGAAGGTGCCCTGCGCAGCCATCAGGGCGGCTAGGCCAAAAGCCCAGGTTGGCCCCACCAAGGTCCAGATGCCCGCCACCGCCACGTTGGCGATGAGCTGACTCACGCCCAGCGACGCCTCCACCCGCCCGAAGCCACGCCCCCGCTCTCCTGTGGTCATGCGGCCCAGCATCCACGGCTGGCGGGCACTTTCCCAGCCGGCCGTCACCGCGCCCGCCGCTGCAAACAGGACACCCCACAGCAGCACGTGGACGCCGGGCAGGGCAAAGCCGGCCAGTGTCACGACCCCAAGCGCGCCCGCCATCCAGAGGACCGCGCCGGCGCCCATTTTGTCCGCCCAGATTCCAGCGGGATAGGCGCAGGCGGCGTAAAACACGTTGAACACGACGTACAGCAGAATGGCCGT
>JAKADP010000062.1 GCA_021820465.1 Bacillota bacterium | reverse complement strand
CGTGGCAGGAACTTGGGGGAGCGGACGAGAAAGTGGTGGTCGTGACCCGGGGGCTGGGGTCGGGTTCGCTGTGGGTGGTGGAGCACCGCTTATTGGGGGGGGTGCCGCTCACGGACCGCGCCGTGGTGCAGTGGTCCAACGGCGCGGTCCTGAAAACCGTCGCCGCCACCCCCGGGGCCATCGGGTTTGTCGATATCGGATTCGTGCGGCCTTCGGTGGCCGTCTTGGGGATCGGAGGAGCGGTGTACGAGCCTCGGGATCCCGCGGCGTGGCCGCTGGCGGCGGCCGCCGGACTCTACTGGCGCCGGCCCGCGTCTTCGGCGCTGGCGGCGTTCGTGCGGTTTGCCGTGCGGCAGCCGGACCGCAGGCGCTTTGGCATTGTGGAGGAGGAGGCGAGGCATGCGCGAGGCTCGCCGCGGACGGCTGGGGCTCCTGTGGCTTGCCGCGGCCATCCTGGTGCTGTGGATGGCCGGCCTGACGGGCTGGCTGGTGGCGGATACCCTGCGGCTTGTGAGCCGGGTTGGCTTAGCGCCCGTGCTCCTCGGATTTCACTTCCAGCCGCAGCACGGCCGGTTTGGCTTGCTGCCCTTCGTGTGGGGCAGCGTGGTGGTGGGCGTGCTGGCGCTGGTGGTGGCGGTGCCGCTGGCCGTCGCGTGGGCGGTCGTGGCCACCAAGCGCGTGTCCGGACGGGCGTCGTCTGCCATGACCACAGCGATGACGGCGCTGGTCGCAATCCCCTCGGTGGTGTGGGGCTGGTGGGGTCTCGCCACCCTGGTCCCGGCCGTGCGGGGCACCCTCGGAGGACCCGGGTTTGGGCTGGTGGCGGCGGGCGTGACCGTGGCGATTATGGTGGTGCCCACCATAGCCGCGCTGGCCGCTGAGAGCCTCCTGGCGGTTCCCACCACCCTGGAAGATGCTAGCCGGGCGCTGGGGGCGGATGAAGACACCACCCTCGTGGCCGTCACGCTGACCGCGGCACGCCCCGGCCTCACCCGCGCCGTGCTGATGGGGGAGGCTCGCGTGCTGGCCGAAACCATGGCCGTGGCGATGGTGGTGGGCGGCCAGCCCGTGGCGCGGCTGCAAATCGCGTGGCCCGGCGCTACCCTGACCACGGGACTGCTGACGCATTTGGCGGCCCTGCCGCCCGGCAGCGCCGGGGGCCAGGCGGTGGCCGCGATGGCTCTGCTCCTGCTGGTGGCCACCGGGTGGCTGGGCCGGCATTTGCGCCGGCTGGGCCGCGCGCTGTGAGCAGGGGGCTGCCCCGTGGGCGGCTGACTTGGCTGCTGTATGGCCTGGCAGGGGTGGCGATGGCGCTGCCGGCGTGGTTGGTGGCCAGCCTGGTGCGCGACGGGGCGGGCTTGCTGTCTTGGCAGTTCCTCACCACGGAGAGCCGGCCGCTGGCGGCGGGCGGGGGCGTAGGGGCCGAGCTGTTCAACACCCTGTACGTGGTGGGACTGGCCCTGGCCGTCAGTGTGCCCGTGGGGCTGGGGGTCGCGGTGCTGCGGCGCGAATACGGATGGGGCCGCCGCTGGGGCCCGTCGCTGGAGGCGCTGGCGGATTTCGGGGCGGGGGTGCCGTCGGTCGTGGTGGGGTTTGTGGCGTTTATCCTCCTGGTGGGCGCGCTGGGCTGGCCCTTTTCGCGGGGCACGGGCGCTGCCGCGCTGTTTTTGCTCAACGTGCCGTGGATGGCGGCATCGGGCATGGTGGTGCTGGCGGCGGTGCCCGAGTCGCTCCGGGAGGCGTCCCTGGCGCTGGGGGCCAGCTCGTGGGACACGATCCGCCGGATCGTGCTGCCCAGCGCGGCCCCGGGGCTGGTTCAGGCGGTCACGGTGGGCGCTGCCCGGCTGTTGGGCGAGTCGGCGGCGCTGCTGTTCACCACGGGGGTGAACGCCGCAGCGCGCGGGTGGTCTTTTTGGGCCCCGGGCGCTACCCTGGCCGTCCACGTGTTCACGGTGCGCACCGAGGGCCTGATGCCGGATGCCACGGCCGTGTCCGCGGCCACCGCGCTGGTGCTGCTGGCGATGGTGGTGGCGTTGCTGTGGCTGGGGCGCGCCGCCTCGCGCTGGTTCATGCACCGGAGCGGGCTGGCATGAGCCCCACCAGGACGTCCCCCCCGGCCGTGGCGCTGGACCACGTGAGCGTGTGGTACGGCACGGAGCCGGCGCTGGCCGACGTGACCCTCACGGTGGCCGGCGGTCAGGTGCTGGCCGTCATTGGGCCGTCGGGCTGCGGCAAGTCCACCCTGCTGCGCGCCATCAATCGGCTGGTCGAGCGCACGCCTGGCGTGCGGGTTTCGGGGCGGCTCACGGTCGGCTCTGAGGACGTGTTGGCCGGGGGTGTGAGCCTGGAGGCGCTCCGGCGGCGGGTGGGCATGGTGTTTCAGCAGCCCAACCCGTTCCCGTTCAGCATCTATGACAACGTGGCCTACGGGCTCAAGATTCACGGCGAGCGCGATCCGGCGCGCCTGCGCGCCCGCGTGCAGGCGGCGCTGCGGGAGGCTGGGCTGTGGGACGAGGTGCGCGGCAAGCTGGCGCGGCCGGCGCGCGCGCTGTCGGGGGGCCAGCAGCAGCGGCTCTGCATTGCCCGCGCGCTGGCCGTGGAACCGGAGGTGCTGCTCATGGATGAGCCCACTGCGGCACTGGACCCGCTGTCCACGGCCCGCATCGAGGAGCTGGTGGACCGCCTGCGGGGCCGCTACACCGTCGTGCTGGTCACGCATAATCTTCAGCAGGCGGCGCGGGTGTCGGATCACACGGCGCTGCTGTACCGTGGGCAGCTTGTGGAGGCCGGCCCCACGCCCGAGCTGTTCACGGCGCCGCGCGAAGCGCGCACGGAGCAATATCTCACCGGGCGGCTAGAGGGGTAGGCGGGCCACCGAACGACCGGACCGGGCCCAGTGCACACTGGCGTGGGGGGAGGGATGAGATGGCGCGCGAACAGTTTCACACGGAGCTGTTGCGGCTGCAGCAGGAAATCCTGCGCATGGGGGCGCTCGTCGAAGAGCAGATGGCGCGGGCCATTCAGTCCCTCACGGACCAAAATCTTGAGCTGGCGGACCAGGTGGTGGCCGACGACGATCGCGTGGACGACCTGGAGATCAATATAGAGAGGCGCTGCCTCACCTTGCTGGCGCTGCAGCAGCCCTTGGCGGGGGACCTCCGCACGGTGTCGACGGCGCTCAAGATCATTACCGATTTGGAGCGGATGGCGGACCATGCCGTGGATATTGCCAAGGTGACGCGCCGCATCGCGTCGGAGCCCCTGGTGAAGCCCCTGGTGGACATTCCCCGCATGGCAACCCTGGCGGCGCACATGGTGCGCTCGGCGCTCAACGCCTACGTGGCGCGCGACATCGACATGGCGCTGTCCATGATTCGCATGGACGACGAAGTGGACCAGCTCTACCGGGTGATTTTCGACGACCTCATTGAGATCATGCGGCGGGATGCCCAAAGCTCGTTCCAGTCGACGCACCTGCTGTTTGTGGCCAACTACCTGGAGCGGATTGCGGACCACGCCACCAACCTGGGTGAGTGGGTGGTGTACATGGTGACCGGGGAGCGCCGGGGGCTCGAATAGCGCCTGTCATGTGCCGGTGGTGGCCATGCGCGGCAAGAACAGCGCCGCGACGATCCACAAGCCCGCGAGGGCGGCCAGGAGCCCGAACCCGGGCGCAAAGCCTCCCGTCTGCTGCCGGAGCCAGCCAATCCCGAGCGGGCCCACCGTCGCGATGCCGTATCCCCAGGCCAGCAGGACCCCCGACATGCGGCCCGTGCGCTCGGGCGTGGTGAACACCGCTGGCGCCGCCATGCCCAGGGTCAGGGCCACCGCGGTGGCCACGCCCGCCAGCGCCGCCCAGGCCGTTCCCGCCGCGGGCGCCGCCAGAAACCCGACTTGGGCCACGAGGTCCAGCCCGCCGGTGGCCACCAGCGCGCCTCGAAAGCCCCGAAGCCCCCGCGCGATCCAGGGAGTCAGGAGCCCTCCGCCCACGGAGCCCAGTGACAGGGCGCTCACGGGGATGGCGGCTGCCGCCACCGTAGCGCCATGGGCCACGTCGTAGTCGGGCAGCCAGGTGACGAGGCCATAAAATATCGCCGACTCCGCACAAAACACCAAAATGAGCGGCGCGAGGCCGGGCATGGACCAGGATCCCGCTGGGGCGCGCACCCGGGCGCGCGGAGGGATAGGCCCGAAAATCTTTGACGCCAGCAGCACACCCCAGCCGGCGGCGGCCAGCACCCCGAGCCCGGCCCAGGCGAAAAACACGTCCTGCCAGGATCCGCCTACAAGGGGAAGGAGGACGGGGGCAGACAGCGCCGAACCCAACAAACCGCCCAGGACCAGGCCGTTGGAGTACACCGTGGTGGCCAGCGTCTCTCGGCCCGTGGCCAGGCGCTTGGCGGCTTGGGCGAGGGCGGGCTGGGCCAAGCCGATGCCCGCGCCCAAGATGCCAACACCCAGCAGAAACAGGCCGGGCCCGTGGGCCAGCCCACGGAGCCCGCCGCCCACGGCAATCACGAGCTGCGTCGCCAGCAAGACCGCGTAGGGCCCGATGCGGTCGCCCAACAAGCCGCCCGGCACAGAGAGCGCCGCCAGCACCAGGAGTGGCAGGGCCGTCAGCAGGCTGGCGGTCACCTGCGACAGATGGAGACTCACCATCACGAGGGGGAGCAGCGCACCGGTGGCCACGAAGGGCGCCCGGCAGTTGACGCCTGCGAGCCAGCTCATGCCAAGGCCCAGCCACAGCTGCCGGCGCGCCGGTGCCGCCGGCCTCACCGGCGCGGGCCGCCGCGCGTCAGGCGGAGCCTCTCGGGGCTTTGGCCGCGATCCACCGGCTAAACATCCAGCCGCAAGTCGGGGCGCACGGTGCGCAGCACCGCCACGGCTTGGTCGAAGTCGTTGGGGCTGCCGGCGAACCGCTCGCGCACGATCTGAAACCCTGCCCGCTGGTAGATGGCGATGGCGGTGTGGCTCCAGGTTTGTGTGTGGAGGTAAATATCTCGGTCTCCCTCCAGCTGCTGCAGCCTTTCGAGGCACGCCCCGACGAGGGCCGTGCCCAGACCCTGGCCCTGATGCTCCGGCAGGACGCCCAACCAATGCAGCGAAGCGTCCCGGCGCGTCCCCGTGTAGTCCCACCATGCGGTGACCGTGCCCACGGCCGCGCCGTCCCATCCCCGGCAAAACAACACACGGCGCTCGACCTCGTGCGTGTGCGGCAGATAGGTGGCGCGGAAGTACTGCTGCGCGGCCGCGGGTGATTCAAACTCCCCCACGGCGGCCTCGATGGCCGCCCAGGCCGCGTCCGCCCCGGCCTCATAGGGCGCGAGGACATAGCCTTGGGGAAATGCCGGGGCCGGGGCGACCAATCCGCGCGGCCTCCGCATAATCACATGGTAGTACGGCAGGGATTTGTCCAGCATCCACACCGCTCCCCCGTCCGGCTGGGGCACCCGCCCGAGTGCCGCTCTGCCGACAGTGTATCGCAGTCGGGACCCCCGTCAGCGCAGCGGCGGCCGCGAAGGGGCCGTGGGCGGATGCGGCCAAATCCGCCGGAGGCTGGCGGCCAACAGCTGCCCCGCCAAGGCGGCCCCGCGCGTATTCGGGTGAAAGGGCCCCCGCGTGACCGCGGTGATCGTCAATCCCGCCTGTGCCAGGTCGCGCCGCTCGCTCGCCAGCACGTTGACGATGTAGAGGCGGGCGGAGTCAAAGCTCCGGGCGAGGGCGACCTCTTGGGCCACCAGCCGAGGCTCTGCCCGAGGGTAGCGCCGGTAGGTGGCTCGGGTGGCCGGCGGCGTCACGATGAGCACGGTGTCGTGTGCCGCCAGGGCGATGGCGATTTGCTGCGCCAGGGCCGCGAGGATCCGCGGAGTGGGCGTGTGGCGCTTCAAGTCGTTGAGCATGCCCCAGGCCAGCACCACGACCGCGTGGCGGCCGGCCTGGCGCACCCACTGGGCGAGGCCGCGCTGGACGGTCGGATTCACCACCCGGGCGCCGGGAATGGCGTGGTTGACAATGTCGGCCCGGACCCGCTCGGCGCGGGCGTAGTCCAGCAGGCCGCGCACCACATAGCCCTCATGGGTGCGGTCCAGCCAGCCATCCGCCGCCGATCCCCCCACGATGAGCACGGACATGCGCGGGCGCGGCGTCCCCGTGTGGCCCATCCCGACCAGCGAGAGCGCCACCACCAACAGCCCGAAAATACCCAGCAGCCGCCGGGCGATGCCCGTCATGCCGACCCTCCTCGCCGCACGCCGTGCGCCGTCTTGCGCTACAGCTTAGCGGAAGACGGCGCGCTGTGCGACGCAACTTTCAGACGGACGGAGCCACCATCGCCGCCAGGCGCGGCGGTGAGAGAAATGGAGCCATTTGCGCCACGGTGTCCCAGCTCCATCGGCCGTCGGGGACACGCGCGACCAGACGCTCCAGTGCTGTCTGACTCACAAAGGGGGCCAGCTCCACCATGGCCTCCAGCGAGGGGCTGTCGGGGCTGAGCTGGCAGATCAGGTGGTCGAGGGCTGCGCGGGAGAGAAAGGGCGCCAGCTGTGCCGCCTCTGGCCAGCTCACGCCTTCACCGCCGAGGCCGAGCACCAGGCGGTCCAGGGCTTCGCAGGGCAGAAAGGGTGCCATGGCGAGGATTTGTGGAAGCGCTGGCGGCGGCAGCGAGGGGGCCGCCGCGGCCGCGTGCCTGTCGCCCACATCCTCCGAAGGGCTGTCGGCGGGCGGCGCGCCGGCGGGGGAGGCGCGAAATGGCCAACGCCATCGCTCCGTGCGTTCGGCAGGCGCGGGCCGCTCCGCGGGGCCGCGGAGCAGTCCATCCACGCTCACTTGAAGCAAGTCCGCCAAGGGCATCAGGAGAGCGACGTCGGGCAGGGACTCTCCCCGCTCCCACTTCGAGACAGCCTGATGGGTTAGGGACAGCGCGTCGGCCAAGGCCGCCTGCGTCAGGCCCAAGGCTCGGCGCCGCTCGGCGATGCGGTCCCCGACCGCTTGCGCCCATGGGTCTTTCGCTCTCCAGTCGGACGAGACCGATTCGGGGGGCGTGGGGTCGTGAGGCTTCACGGGGTGTCCTCCTGTCGTGGGGCTATTTGAATGCCGACTCCAGCATACGGAGCGCCGAGCCGGCTGGCTATGGCGCCGCAGTTGAGCGCCGGGTCCACGGCGCCGGCAACTGAGGGTTGCCAGACGCTCAGATCCCGGTGCCAGAGCCGGTTCCCCACGCCCGGCGGACAGCGCCTCCTCGGGATGCGGCCGCATGGCGCCAGGGGAATTACGGCGACGGGGTGTAGCGAGCCAGCGGACGAATCAAGCGGCCGGTGGCCCGCTGCTCCCAGTAGTGAGCCGTCCAGCCCGCTAGCCGAGCGCAGGCAAAGGTGACCGGGCAGTCCGGCGCGGCCAGCCCCAGGGCGGACAGCACCAATGCCGCATAAAACTCGACGTTGACCGCCAGCGGGCGCTCCGGCTTCCAGCGCGCCAGCACCGCCAGGGCTGCCTGCTCCACCCGAGACGCGTGCTCAGCCCCGCCCGCGCCGCCCAGCGTGTGCAGCACGCCGCGCAGCCGCGCCGCGCGCGGGTCCTCGGTGCGGTAGACGCGGTGGCCGAACCCCATCAGGCGCTCACCCCGCTCCAGCAGGCGCCACAGGGCGCCCTCTAAATCGGCCTCCTGCTCGAGCGCGGCCAGCTGAGACAGCACACCAGTGGGCGCACCCCCGTGCAGCGGCCCCGACAGGGTGGCAATGCCCGCGGCCAGCGCTTCGGGCAGGCGGGCCCCGGTGCTGGCGGCCACGCGCACGGCAAACGTCGAAGCATTCAGGCTGTGCTCGGCGGCCAGCACCCAATATGCGTTTAAGGCTGAGACTTCGGCGGGGGTTGGCGCGTGGCCGGTCATGGCCAGGAGAAACGCCCGGGCCGGGTCCTCGGGCTTCCCGGCGCCGCGCCCGACCAGCCGGGCATATTGTGCGGGAAGGCTTTGAACGAAAGCTGCACTTTCCAGTGGCGTGTCCAGCACGGCGCCGTCGCCGGCGGCCCACACGAGCATGGCCAGCCGGGCCATGGGGTCTGCCGTGCCGAGGATCTGGCGGGGGGGCCCATCGGTCCAGGCTGCCGGCTCGGCGTCCGGCAGGCCAGTCACCAGCCACGGGACGAGGGCGGTCCAGGTCGGATACCGCTCCACCACGTCGGAGATGGCCACGCCCCGGTAGGTTAGGCGGCCCGACGCCCCGTCCACGTCGGAAATGTGCGTGGTGGCGACGATGACGTTGTCCAGGCCCGGCGGTACGGTGATGCGTGCGGGGTTCGTCGGAAGGGCACTCTGGGGGACTTCGGTTTCCTTCATGCTGTTCACCTCGGCGCTACCATACCGGTCGCTGATAGCTCGTGCCGGCCAAAGAATTGATAAGGTGATAGCGATAACCGTTCACAGTGGGAGGCAGGGCATGGACATTGAGTGGCTGGGCACGTTCCTGCTGGCGGCCGACACGCTGTCATTTCGGGAGGCGGCGCGGCGGCGCTTTGTGAGCCAGGCCAGCGTGTCGCAGCAGGTGGCCCACTTGGAGGCGGCCGTGGGTCGGCCACTCTTCCAGCGCGTGGGGCGGCGCGTGGTGCTCACGGAGGACGGGGAGCAATTTCGCATCTACGCGGCCCGGATGGTGGCTCTGTGGGAAGAGGCCACCAGCCGGACGGCCGAGGCGGCCAGCCACCGCGTGGCCGTGGGATCGGTGCCGCTCCTGGCCGAGACGGTTCTGCCGTGGCTGGCCCGCCAGTGGCTGGCTGCGCTCCCGGGACTGGATGTCGTGGTGCGCGTGGGAGCGCCCGCCGAGCTGTTGGCGGCCGGGGTGGACGCCGCGCTCGTGCGGGAGCCGCCGACGGACCGCGCCTGGCTGGTGGAATCGCTGTGGACGGAGCCCGTGGCTCTGTATGTGGGGGCGGACGGCCACGACTTCGACGGGCCCAGTCCCGACGCGGAGCACGTGCTGACAGATCGCCGGCTCTTGCTGGACGCCGGGGCTCCGTACAACCCCGCGGTCCTGGCTCTGCTGTCGCAGTCGGGACTGCGGCCCCGCACGCTCCGGGTGGATCACGTGTCGGTCGTGAAGCGTCTGGTGGCGGAGGGGCTTGGCGCCGCCGTGCTGCCCGTCTCGGCCGCCTTTCGCGAGGCCACGGAGGGCCGCCTGTGGGAGGTGCCCCTGGCAGCGCTCGCGGCCATCCGCGACCCGGTCTTTTGGGTGCAGCGCTACGACGGGCTCGCGCACCCAGCCATGGCACTGGCCACCCGCCTGCTCCGCCGCCGCCGCGATGGGCCCGTGGGATGACAGCGGACGCGCCCGGCCCGCTATAGAGCTGCTCGAAGCCTGCCACCGGCGCGGCGGGAGTTTGCCGACTGGGAGCAGTCCCTTAGAATGGACAGCAGGGCCAGCGTGATGAGGTGGCCAGCCAGTGCGGCGGGGACGGGTCGGCCGCGCGGCCGGGGACTGACACACTATGCGAGGAGGCGGCACGTGGGGCAGGTGCGGGTTGGCATTAACGGAGCGTTTGGCAGCATTGGACGGCGGTTTCTCCGAGCGAGCCTGGCGCACCCGGGGGTGCGTGTGGTGGCAGCCAACGATTTGGGGGACCCCGCGGCGGGGAGCCACTATCTGAAGTACGACTCCAACTTTGGCGTGCTGGACCGTGAGGTGCGCTACGACGATGGGAGCCTCTACCTTGATGGCCACCGGGTGGCCATCACGGCGCACCGGAGCCCCGAGGACATCCCGTGGGGCGACTTGGGCGTCGACATTGTCATCGAAGCCACCGGCTTCTTCACGGACGGCAACAAGGCACGCGGACACCTGCAGGGCGGGGCCAAGAAGGTCATCATCTCCGCCCCCGCCGAGCACGAGGACGTCACGCTGGTGCTGGGAGTGAACGAGCAGCGCTATCGGCCCGACCGAGACCACATCATTTCCAATGCGAGCTGCACCACCAACTGTCTGGCCCCCGTGGCCAAGGTGTTGGACGAGCAGTTTGGCATCACCGCCGGCGTGATGACGACGACCCACGCGTACACGAACGACCAGCGGCTGCTGGACTTGGCGCACCGGGACCTGCGCAAGGGCCGGGCGGCGGCGGACAACATCATCCCCACCTCCACCGGGGCAGCCAAGGCGCTGCACCGCGTGCTGCCACAGCTGGAGGGCAAGCTGCACGGCATCTCCCTGCGCGTGCCTACGCCCGTGGTGTCGGTGGTGGACCTGGCCGTCAACACCGAGCGGGCGGTCACCGTAGAGGCCATCAATGCGGCGTTTCGCGAGGCGGCCGCGGGGCCCTTGGGACACTACCTGGCGGTGTCCGACCTCCCGCTGGTGTCCAGCGACTTCAAGGGCGATCCCCACTCGGCGACGGTGGACCTGCCGCTCACCATGGTGGTGGGCGGGCTGGCCAAAGTAATTGCCTGGTACGACAACGAATGGGGCTACTCGAACCGGCTGGTGGAGCTGGCCCAGTACGTGTATGAGCAGGGACTCTGAGATGGGCGTGCCCACCCTGCAGGACCTGCCCATCACGCGCGGATCGCGGGTGCTGGTGCGGGTCGACCACAACGTGCCCCTCGACGAGGCCGGGCACGTCAGCGATGACACCCGCCTCGTGGAAAGCCTGCCCACGCTGAGGGCCCTCACGGCGCGCGGGGCGGTGGTCATTGTGCTGAGCCATCTCGGGCGGCCAGGGGGCACCCCCCATCCCGCCCTGTCCCTGAGGCCGGTCGCAGCCCGCCTGCAGCAGCTAATGGAAGCGCCGGTGTCTTTTGTGCCGGCCACCGTGGGCGATGAGGCCGAGCGCGCGGTGGCCGCGGCGGCGCCGGGGTCGGTGGTGGTGCTGGAAAACCTTCGGTTTCACCGGGGCGAAGCGGCCAATGATCCCGCGTTTGCGGAGGCGCTGGCGCGCCTGGGCCAGTTTTATGTGAACGACGCTTTTGGGACGGCGCACCGTGCCCACGCCAGCACGGTGGGCCTGCCGGCGCGGCTGCCTCGGGCGGCTGGCCTGTTGGTGGAGCGGGAGCTCCGGGCGCTGGATGACTTGCGCCGAGGGCCGCCACGACCCTATTGGGCCATCGTTGGGGGGGCGAAGGTGGCGGACAAGCTCACCCTGCTCGAGCACCTGCTGAGCCAGGTGGATGGGCTGGTCATTGGCGGCGGGATGGCCAATACCTTTCTGGCCGCCACAGGGCACAGCGTGGGGGCCTCGCGCATTGAGGCGGACCAGCTGGACGCGGCTCGCGCGCTGGTGCAGGCCGGGGGCGACCGCCTGGTGCTTCCGCAGGACGTGGTGGCGGCGCGAGCGTTTGCGGCCGACGCCGCTCGGCGCGTGGTGCCCGTGGACGCGGTGGGGCCCGACGAGGTGGTCATGGATGTAGGCCCCAAAACCCTCGAGCGGCTGGCGCAGGTGCTGGCCGGTGCGGCTACCGTGTTTTGGAACGGGCCCTTGGGGGTATTTGAGTGGCCCGCGTTTGCCGAAGGGACACTCGCCACGGCGCGCCTGCTGGCCCGGCTGCCGGCTCGCGTGGTGGTAGGGGGCGGCGACTCGGGCGCGGCTGTGGCGCAGGCTGGCTTGTCCGCGCAGTTTGCCCACGTGTCTACCGGCGGCGGCGCCGCCCTCGCGTACATTCAGGGGCGGGAGCTGCCAGGGGTGGCGGCTCTGGGCGAAGGGGGCGGCCGATGACGCCCGAGCGCCGCCCGATGCTGGCGGCCAACTGGAAGATGCACAAGTCGGTTCCCGAGTCTTTGGCGTTTGTGCGGGCCTGGAGCCGCCGCGTGGCGGACGGGGCGGCCCTGCCCCCCCGCGATCGGGTGGAGCTGGTCCTCTGCCCCACCTTGCCGGCCCTTTGGCCCGTGGCCGGCCCGTTGGACGCCATGGGGGTGGGGGTGGGTGCCCAAAACATCGACCTGGGCGCCGAAGGCGCGGTGACCGGCGGGGTGTCTGGCCCTCTGCTGGCGGAGGCGCTGGCGACCCATGTGATTGTGGGACACTCCGAGCGGCGCCGCCTGTTTGGTGAGACGGACGCCGTGGTGGGCGCCAAGGCGGCAGCGGTGCTCTCGGCGGGGCTTACGCCGATTGTGTGTGTGGGCGAGTCGTCGGACGAGCGCCGGGCCGGGCAGACCCGCGAGGTCGTGGCGCGCCAACTCACGGCGGTGCTGGACGCTGTGGCTGGCGGCGGCGAGCGGGTGGTCGTGGCGTACGAGCCCCTGTGGGCCATCGGTACGGGCCAGGGCGCCGCGCCGGCTGACGCGAGTGAAGTGGCCGGCTGGTGTCGGGGGCTCGCAGCCGCCGCCTGGGGATCGGCGGCCAGCGGACTCCGCATTCTGTATGGCGGCAGCGTCACCCGGGACAATATCTTGGGGTTCTGGCACGCCGACGAGATTGACGGTGCGCTGGTGGGGGGAGCCTCCCTAGAGATGGAGTCGTGGTTGGCGATGGTGCACGCCGTGGCACCAGCGCCGTCCGCATGACGGGAGGTATAGGGTGATGACGCCACGACCCTTGGTGCTGATGGTGCTGGATGGGTTTGGGCTGCGGGAGGATGCGCCCGACAACGCCATTCGTCGGGCTCCGGCGCGCACGTTTGACGCGCTGTGGGCGAAGTGGCCGCACACAACGCTGACGGCCCATGGCGAGGCGGTGGGCCTCATTCCGGGGCAGATGGGGGACTCCAACGTGGGGCACCTCACGCTGGGGGCGGGCCGCGTGGTGTATCAGAACTTGGCCCGCATTCACCGCGCGGTGGCCGACGGGCGGTTTGCGGACAATCCCGTGCTGGCGGAGCTGCTCCGCGACACCGTCCGGCGCCGCGCGCGGCTGCACCTGTATGGGCTCCTGTCGGAGGGAGGGGTGCACAGCCATCGGCTGCACGTCGAGGCACTGCTCCGGGCGACCCGCGCCGCCGGCGTGCAGGAGGTCGTGCTGCACCTGAATTTGGATGGGCGCGATGTGCCGCCCCGCAGCGCCTTGGCCGAAGTGGCGTGGCTGGCCGACCGCATGCACCTGGGCCCCGACGCCACGCGGGTGGGGACCGTGATGGGCCGCTACTACGGCATGGACCGGGACCAGCGCTGGGACCGCACGGAGCGGGCCTATCGCGCGCTGGTCGGGGGTGAGGGGCCGACGGCGCGCAGCGTCCCGGAGGTGATCAGCGCGGCCTACGCCGCCGGAGTCACCGACGAGTTTGTGGAGCCGACTGTCCTGGTGGATGCGGCCGGAGAGCCGGTGGGGCGGGTGCGCCAGGAGGACGCGGTCCTGTTCTTCAACTTTCGCGCGGACCGCATGCGGCAGATGGCGGCGGCGCTCACCGATCCGCACTTCGAGGCGTTTAGCCGCCCATTTCCCGCGGTGGCCCGCGCGGTCTCGATGACCCAGTATGACGAAGCCCACCCGCTGCCGCACCTGTTTGCCCCCGAGGCGGTGCCCGACAACTTGGCGGAGTGGCTGGAGCGGCAGGGCCTCTCTCAGCTGCATGTCGCGGAGACGGAGAAGTATGCGCACGTGACCTTCTTCTTCAATGGCGGCGTCGAAGCGGTGCTGGACCACGAGGATCGCGTGCTGGTGCCTTCACCCAAGGTGGCCACCTACGATGCCGTGCCCGAGATGTCGGCTCCCGCCATTACGAAGGTGGTGCTGGACGCCATCGAGCAGGACCGGTATGACTTCATCTTGGTCAACTATGCCAACTGCGACATGGTGGGCCACACGGGCGACCTGGAAAGCACACGCGCGGCGGTGCGCGCGGTGGACGATGGCATCCGCCAAATTGCCGAGCGGGTGGTGCACGAAGGGGGCCTCTTGGTCATCACGGCAGACCACGGCAATGCCGAGCACATGCGCGACAGCCGCGGCGGGCCCGACACCAACCACACGGATGCGCCGGTGCCGCTGCTGCTGGTGGGAGCCCACGCGCCGCTGAAGCTGAGGCCCGGCGGACTGGCGGATGTGGCGCCGACGCTGCTGGCGGTAGCCGGCCTGCCCATTCCGCCGGCCATGCGGGGGCAAGTGCTGGTGGAGCGCGAGGGGGCCGACGCGGACCCCTCGTGACCCGCCATCCGACCGTTCGCCGGCCGGACACCCAAGAGGAGAGCCCAAGGACGGATTGAGGACGGATTGAGGACGGATTGAGGACGGATTGACAACAGCTCGAGGAGGGATCGCGTGGGCGACAAAGTCCGGGGGGTCAGGGCCTACGAAATATTGGATTCGCGGGGGACGCCGACGCTGGCGGTGCGGGTAGAGCTGGAGGACGGCAGCGTGGGGCTCTCGCGCGTGCCGTCCGGTGCCTCGACGGGCCGCCACGAGGCGGTTGAGCTGCGCGACGGCGGACCCCGATACGGGGGTCGCGGGGTGCAAAAGGCGGTGGACCACGTGGCGCGGGTCATTGCTCCCGTGCTGGCGGGGTGGTCGGCGGCCGACCAAACCGGTGTGGACCAAGCCCTGGTGGCATTGGACGGCTCCGACAGCAAGAGCCACCTCGGGGCCAACACGCTGCTCGGGGTGTCCCTCGCGGTGGCGCAGGCGGCGGCCGCCAGTGCGGGCATTCCCCTGTATCGGCACCTGGGCGGCCAGGCGGCCCGCGTGCTGCCCGTGCCGATGCTGAATGTCCTCAACGGGGGCCTGCATGCGGACAATACCGTGGATATTCAGGAATTTATGATAGTGCCGTGGGGCGCGCCCACGTTTGCTGAGGCCATGCGGATGGCGGCGGAGACGTTTTCGGCGCTCAAGGCCCAGCTGAAAGCCCGGGGCCTGTCGACCACCGTGGGCGACGAGGGGGGCTTTGCGCCCAATTTGGGGGATGACCGGGAGGGGCTCGACCTTTTGGTGGCCGCGATGAAGGACGCCGGCGTGGAGCCCGAGCGCGACATGGCCATCGCGCTGGACCCAGCCGCCAGCGCGTTTTATCGGGACGGCCAGTATCACGTCGGCGGGCGGGCGCTGTCGGCCGACGCGCTAATCGGCTGGTATGAGGAGCTGGTGGGCGCGTATCCCATCGTGTCGCTCGAAGATGGGCTGGCCGAAGACGACTGGGACGGCTGGCAGGCTCTCTGCCAGCGGCTGGGCGATAAAATTCAGGTCGTGGGCGATGACCTGTTCGTGACCAATCCCGAGCGCATTCGGCGAGGACTGGCGGAGAAGAGCGCCAACGCGGTGCTCATCAAGCTCAACCAAATCGGCACCGTGACCGAGACGCTGGCCGCCGTGCGGCTGGCGCAGCAGGCGGGCTGGCGCACCGTCATCTCCCACCGGTCGGGCGAGACCGAGGACACCACCATCGCCGATCTCGCGGTGGCGGTGAACGCTGGTCAAATCAAAACCGGCAGCCTGGCGCGCAGTGAGCGCGTGGCCAAGTACAATCGCCTGCTGATCATGGCGGCGGAGGACCCAGGTCTCCAGTATGCCGGTCGGGCGGCGTTTGCATGAGCGACGGCGTACGCGCGGTGCTGCCCGGCGTCTATGCCTCGAGCCGCGCCGCGGCGCTGGCCGAGGTGGTGGATCTGGTGGTGTTTGACGTGGACGGTGTGCTGGTCGACGTGTCGCAGAGCTTCCCGGTCATGATCTGCGAGGTGGTGACCCAGTATCTGCGAGAGCAGGGGTTCACCGGGTCCGGTCCGGCACTCACGCCCGAGGAAACGCGCTGGTTCAAGACGGCCGGTGGCTTCAACAGCGACTGGACGCTGGCCGAGGCGGCTGTCCTGTTTTTCCTGGCCAAAGCCGAGCGGGGCGGACGGCGGCCGTGGGATGTGTTGGCGGGAGAATCCCCGCGGCTCAAGGACGTGCTGCGGGAGGTGGCGCGGCTGGGCGGGGGCTTGGCCGGGTTTCGGCGCACGCTGTTCCACAATTTGTCCCGGGACGAGGCGGCTCGCGTGGACGCCGCCCTGGACCGGGCGCGCATCGAGCGGCTGGCGAAGGAGTTTTACGCCGGGCCGGAGTGTCCGGCGGTCTACGGCATCACGGCCGAGACGTACCGGGGCCCGGCCCTCATGGCATCGGAGCGCGGGCTGGTGGCCGACGCCGACCTTCCGCCGCACTTGACCTACGGCCTCTACACGGGGAGGACCGCGGGGGAGACGGCGGCCGCCATCGCGCTGGCCGGCCTCGGGGGCCGGCTCCGGCCGGCTTGCGTCGTCAACGCGGATTCCGGCGTATACAAGCCCAATCCTGCGGGATTGGTGCAGGCCGCGTCGGCGGCCGGGCCACGGGTTCTGCTGTATGTGGGCGACAACCTGGACGACTGGGATACGGCGGCCTGCTATGAAACCGAGCGTGGCCCCACGGATCCTCCCTGCCTGTTCGCCGGCATTTTGTCGGGGGTGCTGGGCCCGGCGGCGTGGGAGCTATTTGAGTCGCGCGGGGCTGAGGTGGTGGCGGACAACGTGAAGAACCTGATGCGGTGGCTCGCGGTGCGCCAGGCGATGGCCGTCGGCAGCTGACGTGGTCCCGTGCCGGCAAAAGCGCTATGCTAGAAGTCGGGGGAACCCCCCGATTTCTTTGTGCGACGAGGGAGGCCAACATGGCATTCATTCTGCCGAGCGAGGCCATGCATCTCGCGGACGGCGGCGTGTCCGTGCCCGAGTCGCTGGACGCCTATCGGGCGCGGGGCGGCTATGCGGGTTGGGAGCGCGCTCGGGGGCTAGAGCCCGCCCGGGTGGTGGCGGAGGTTGAGGCGGCCGGCCTGTTGGGCCGTGGAGGTGCGGGCTTTCCCACGGGCGTCAAGTGGCGACTCACGCGTGCGGCACCAGGTGGCACCCGCTACTTGGTGGTGAACGGGGCCGAAGGGGAGCCCGGATCCATCAAGGACCGCCTTCTGATGGCGTGTGCCCCCCATGCGGTGCTGGAAGGGCTGCTGATCGCGGCGCATGCCCTCGAGGCCACCGCCGTGCTGTTTTACATCAATGACGAGTTCACGGCCGCCATCGCTGCCCTGACGCAGGCGGTCGCGGAATTGCCGGCGGTGCCGGGTGCCGGGCCGTGGGTCGACCGCCTGACGCTGGTGCCGGAGACCCATGTGTACATCGCGGGCGAGGAGACGGCTCTGATCAATGTGCTGATGCACGAACCCGCGCAGCCGTGGCACAAGCCGCCGTATCCCAGCGACCGCGGCTATCGCGGGAGCCCAACGGCCGTGAACAACGTGGAGACCCTGGCGGCCGTCGCCGCCCTGTGGCAGCACGACGCGAGCTGGTTCCAAGCCCAGCGCCCGGCGCTGTTCTCCGTGTCCGGCGATGTGCAGCGCCCTGGCGTGTACGAGCGGCCGCTGGGCTACCGGATGGACCGGCTGCTGGCGGACGCGGGCGGCCCCCCGGCCGGCCACACCTTCACGGCCGTGCTGCCGGGCGGCTATTCCATGGCGCCGGTGTTTCCCGCCCACTTTGGGGTGGAGCTGGAGTCCGCGGCCCTGGCCGCGCTGGGGTCGGGATTGGGCGCGTCCATCATCGCGGTGGCCACCAATCGGACGCTGGGCATGGTGGCTCACGACATCCTCGCCTTCTTT
>JAKADP010000151.1 GCA_021820465.1 Bacillota bacterium | reverse complement strand
CACCTGCAGGGGGTGGGCGGACGGCCACGGAGGGACGGCCTCGGGGACGGCCACGCCCAGGTGGATGGCGCGAACTTTGTCGGCAGGCGCGTAGTACGCGGATTCCATCCGCTCCGCCAGCTGGTGCGACACCGCCACCATGCGATCGATGAGATTGCCGTAGCGGCTGAGTCCGTAAAAGACCCAGCCCCCTTGGCCCACCGGCTCCTCGAGATGAAACTGCGCCACCACGGGGACTTTCCAGGTCTGCCGCAGGCGTGGCAGCGCATCAAAGCCCACGCGCGAGTGCATGATGTACACCGCGTCAATGGCCCAGCGCCGGGCCAGCTCGACCACCAGCGCCACCCGGTCCGCGTCCGTGGGGGCGAGCGCCCCCACATCCCAATACTCTTTGACATAGGGCAGCGCATGCTTGAGCCACGGATTCCGCGACGGCTCGGTCGTGGCCAGATACACCTCAAACGGTGCCCCGGTCAGCACCGGCAGCAAGTCGAGGAGCGCCCGGTCGGCGCCGCCGGTCACCAAGCACGGCGCCACCACCAGCACGCGTGGCGGGTGGCGCCGGCCCACCACGCCGGCGCTCCACGCCTTGGGCTTCATGGCCGCATGCGCCAGGTGGTCCGCCTCCGGCCCCAGCACCTCGCGCAGGCCGTCGGCCACCACCACGCCGTCAAACCGGGGGGACGGCGTCCAGAACGCGAGATCCTCCACTTCCACCTCGGCCTCCACCTCGGCGCCGACGCCCGGATGGGGCCGGGTGAGGGCGGCCAGCGCCAAATCCGCCACGGTCACCCGGTAGCCCTCGGCCACGAGGCCGCGCACCGTCTCGCTGTCCTGGCCCAACACCAGCGCCGGCCGGCCAGCCCCGGACGGGGACTCGGGAAGGGAGGGAGGGCCGCCGGCGCCCGCCGGCGGGCTCGCCTCCCCGTGCCGATAGCGGTGGAGCGCCGCCGCCTTCAGCGCCGGCTTCATGGGCGGCCGGGCGTCCAGATTCACCGGCAGCCAGTGCCGAAAGCCCCTCTCCACCCGGTGGCCCGGATCCTGGGCCGTCGGGGGCACCAGGCTGAACCCCCCCGCCGCCTGGGGCGCGGGTGCCGGCGCCAGGGTGGGGCCGGCCGGCCGCTCGCGCCGGCGGCGGCGCATCAGGAGAAACACCTGCCGCTGGTGAAAGTAGATCCCCGCCGCGCGCTCAAACCCAATGCGCGGGGCCACCGTCCGCTTGCCTACGTCTTTCAGCCAGCGGGCCCAGGGGCGGGGCGCGGCGTCGTCGGGCACCGCGACCGGCGCCTCCTGGTCCTGCACCCAGGTTTGGCGGTGCACGTCCCAGGCGGGGACCGGAAACACCCGGTCCAGCGCGCGGTCCAGCGCATCCCAGGTGGGGCCGTCGATCACCGGGCGCTCCTCGAGCAGCCGGCGAACATGCACGAGGCGGGCCACGACCGTGTCCCCCTGCACGACTCGGATGCCGCTGAACTTGGGCTCGCGCTCCAAGAAGCTCACCAGCTTGTGGAGCAGGGCTGGGTCCTCTGCCAGCATGCCCTCCTGCCCGGGCACCACCAGACACCAGTACTTGCCGCGCGCCTTGGGCAGCGCAGCCATCATCTCGCCCTCGGTGCGCGCGAGCCGGGCATCCCGGTCCTGCAAGGTTTGGGCCAGCAGCGGGACGGGGTCCGCCAGCAGCACCGTGACGCCGGGCGCCCAGGCGCGCTTGACGCCCGACGCCACCGGGGGAAAGTACAGGGCGCCCTCCTGGCGCCGAATGTAGGCCTTTAAGTCGTCCCGCTGCTGGTCGGCCAGGTTGACCATCGAAAAGCCCCAGCGCCGGTAGAAGAACGTGCGGCCCCCGAGCCGAGCCCCTATATAGTCCAGCGCGCCCAGCCGCAGGAACAGCTCCCAGTCCTCGTAGCCCGCCCGCATCCCTTCGTCGTAGCGCAGCTGGTGGGCCTCCAGCACCTCGCGGTCCATCAAGGCGCAGGCGTCGCTGAAGTTGTCCTGCATGAGGACGTAGAGATTGTATTCGCTGTGCGGCACGTAGCGGTCCTCGGCCCCAAACCACACCTTGTCCTGATACACGTAGGCGACGCGCTCATCCTCGCGGCGGCGCGCCCAAAAGGTGGACACCAGCTGGCGCACCGCGTCGGGAGAGAGGCGGTTGTCCGCGTCCAGCGGCAGCACGAACCGGCCGCGCGCCTGGGCGAGGCCCGCGTTGCGCGCGGCGGACAAGCCCCGATTTTCCTGGGTGATGAGGGTAAAGGGCCACGCGTCGGCCGCCGCCGCAATGGCGGCCCGCGTGGCCTCGTCCGACCCATCGTCCACCACGATGGTTTCGATGGCCGGGTAATCCTGAGCCGCCACCGACTCGAGGCACTCTCGCAAGAATGGCCCCTGGTTGTAGCACGGCACGATGACGGTCACCAGATCGGGGACGGGTCCCCCACCCTCCGAGCGGCCTGCCGGCCCGTCGGGGGCGGCTAGGGGTTCTGGGACATGCGACGCACTGTCGGAGGGACCTATGGGGCTCGTTGCACTCACGCGGCTGGCCACCCTACTTTCTGGGCTGGATTCACTTGAACAAGTTGCCGGCTTGGCCTCACGCCTCATCCTCGGGCGGCTGGCCGGAAGCAGGCGGAGGCTCTGGGCGGTCGGCGGGCGGCCCGGCCAGGCTCCACCCCACCCCGGCCGCCCACCGGCGGCGATATCCGAGGGCCGTGCCGAGGTGCTTGGCGTTCCACAGGTGGGCACGCGCCAGCGCCCACGCCACCTCAGGCTGGCGCAAGCTGCGCAGGGCCGTCCACGCGTCGCGGACGCCGTTCGCGGCCACCACCGGCCACGGCGCATACTTCAGCAGCAGGCGCGCTCGCGCCCGCTCCGCCAGGTAAAAGCTGTCGGCCGACGCCGGTGCGCCCGAGCGCACTCCTGCCTCGCGCGCCAGCGCCGCATCCGAGTGGCCCTTCTTGTGCACCACCACCAGCGACGGCTCGCGCCACACAGCGGCGCCCACCGCGCGCGCCTGGAGCGCCACCTCGGAGTCATCGTGCCACTTGATGGGCGTGGGATCCAACTCCAGCGCGCGCGCGACCCGCGCCCGCAGCACCATCCCGCAGCCCATGGCGTAGCCGGTGGGCGAAGCGCCCGGCTGAAGCGCCCCCGGCGCCGCCCCAAAGCCGTCGTCGCGCCCATGGCCCCAGCCGTCCAAGTGGGCGCCAAACCCATTTAAGCGGCCGTCCGGAAACACGACCCAGGACGCCAGCACCCCCGCCTCGGGGCGGGCGTCCATGCAGCGCACCGCCTCGGCGGCCCAGGTGGGGGCGGGCTCAGCGTCCACGTCCAAAAAGCCCAGCACACTGCCCG
>JAKADP010000061.1 GCA_021820465.1 Bacillota bacterium | reverse complement strand
CCGACGGCCGCGGAGAGCCGCTCGATGGGATTGAACGCCAACGGTGCCAACCGCGTCTGCACCAGGCCGGATCCCAGCGCCAGCAAGACGAGGGTGACCAACGCGATGCTGAGAGCCCCGTGTCCGTCGGTCTTTGCCACGCGCCCGCGCCAAAACGCGACCGCGGACACCAACAGGAGCACGGTGGCGGCGGCGGCCGCCGCCGCGTCGATGGCGGATTGCCACAGCAGCTGGCGCTCGGCCGCCAACGGCAGCAGGTGCGCGGCACTGGCGGGAAAGCCCGCCGGTGCCAGCCAGACGGCGGTGGGACTGGTGCTGGCGAGGAAGTTGCGCCCCGGAACCATGCTGGCGAATGCGCCTCCGGCCCATGTTGCGAGGATGGCGCCCAGCAACGCGGCCCACAGGGTCCACCCCGCACGAACCGGCCAGTCCGCGCGGGAACATCCCGGGACACGAGGCTTCGTGAAGCGCGTGACGGACAGAGAGGCCGCCATCGCAACGCCCGCCCCGACCAGAGTGCCCACTCCGAGGCTCGCGATCAGGAGGGGCTCGCTCAGCGGGGATCCCAAGCGCGTGAGCTCGCCCACATAGACCGGCAGGGGTGTGAGCGCGATAGCCGCCAGCGCCCACAAGGAGTCGAGCCCCTGAGAATCAGGCTGAACCGCCAGGACGTCACTCCCCAGATCCCTTCCCGCTGCAGGAGCGGCCATGGGAGCCACCTCCTTCATCCCTGGCGACGCCAGGCGCGCGGGTCGGAGCCCAGTGGCGGTCTGGCACCGCCCACGGCTCCGGACCTCGGGCCCCTGAGACTAGGTTGGCGGGTCGCCCAAGACGCCCGCTCGGGCGTCAGCGCGCACGGTCCCGCCACGCCTGGATGGGCCACATCGTGGATCCCGCATGGCGCATCGTCTCCACCTGGCCGTCGCGCCAGTGAAACCGCACCAACTCCCCCTCGGACCCAAAGCCGCTGGTCTCCACGATGCGCAGCGTGTCCTCATCGACAAACTCCATTTCTTCGGGCGCCGTGAATGGCTCCCACGACCCCGGGTTCGCCACCACCATCCGATTTCCGACCGCCACCAGGAGCCCCTCCCCCCACAGGTTGGCGTAGTGCCCTTCCAGGCGCCGACCGTCATGGGCGGGCGCGGCGTCGGCCGCGTGATCCTGAAAATAGTCGAGGGCTTGATAGATGCCCTTGACAATGCTGGCGGCGGGCCCATCGGCGTTGGTCAGCGCCACCACCACGAGCCCGCGGTCCGGGTCCGCGGACGACAGGGTGATAAACCCAGGAAATCCCCCGGAGTGCCCAAACCGGCGCCGGTCCCCGCTGGGCTCAATCACCATCCCGAGGCCGTAGTCGGTGCGCTCAGCCGTCCCTGGGGTCTTGGCCGTCCACGCCGTCCGCTGCATCTCCTTCTTGGACTCGTCGGACAGCAGCTCTCCGGATCCCACCATGTGCGCTGTGAAGTACCGGGCCAGGTCGGCGGTGGTGGAGCAGAACCCCGTCGCGGGCGACATGGCGTGGGTGCTGACATGCGGCAGGGGGCGCCGCCGCTGGTTCTCCCGCCGGGAGTACCCCGTCGCGAGGTTCATGCCCGGCGCATACTCGGGGGCGGTGTCGCGAAGTCCGAGGGGCTTTACGATCCGCTCGGTGACAAACTGGTTGTACGGCTGCCCCGATGCGGCCTCCACCACCAGTCCCAACAGCGTGTAGCCATAGTTGGAGTACTTGAGGCGCGTGTTGTTGTCCAGCACCAGCTCGGCCTCCAGCATCTCCGCCTGGAAGCGCTCGGCATCGGGAAACGCTCGCTCCAGCTGCCAGTAGTCCGTGTCCCTGCCGTCGCGCATCACGCCGGCGCCGTGCGACAGCAACTGCCGCAAGGTCACGTGCCGCCACCGCGGATCGCGGTGGCCGCGGAGCCAGGCCACATGCTGGGCTACCGGGTCGTCCAGGCGCAGTCGCCCGTCCTCCGCCAAGAGCATCACCGCGGTGGCCGTGAATGTTTTTGAGTGCGACGCCACCCGGAACTGGTGGGCGGGTGTGAGCGGCACGGCGCGCTCGACGTCCGCCCAGCCGTACGCCTCATTCAGCAGCAGCGAGCCGCGGTGCGACACCGCCACCGCCATCCCCGGCAGATCTAGGTTGGCAAACCGAGCCGAAAGCCAGGTCTGTAAAAATGCCACCGACTGCTCCAGCGCGCCGCGATTCAGCTTCTCGATCATGCTCGTCCCCTTTCAGGCTGCGCTATCCATCACGCGGGCTCGCCAGTCCCGCTAGACGCGCTCCACCAGGGTCGCGATGCCCTGGCCCACGCCGATGCACATCGTGGCCAGGCCCCGCCGGGCTCCCCGGCGCCGCATGGCGTGCAGCAGCGTGGTCAAAATGCGCGCTCCGCTCGCCCCCAGCGGATGGCCCAGCGCAATGGCGCCCCCGTGGACGTTCAGCCGGTCGCGGTCGAACGGCAGCTCGCGCAGCACCGAGAGGCTCTGCGCGGCAAACGCCTCGTTCAGCTCCACCAAATCGAGACTCCGAAGCTCCCAACCCGCCCGTCCCAGCGCCTGCCGGGTGGCCGGCACGGGCCCGATGCCCATCACAGCGGGGTCCACCCCGGCCACCCCGGTGGCCACCACCCGGGCCAGCGGCTTGGCGCCGTGGTCGCGGACAGCGCGCTCCGACATCAGGACCAGCGCCGCGGCGCCGTCGTTGATGCCCGAGCTGTTGCCGGCGGTCACCGTGCCGCCGGCCCGGAATGCGGGCTTCAGCCGGGCCAGCTGCTCGAGCGTGGTGTCCCGCCGGGGATGCTCGTCGGTGTCCACCTGGGTGAGGCCGGACCGCCCGGCGACCGGCACCGGCACGATTTCGTCCGCAAACGCGCCCGCATCCTGAGCGGCCAGTGCGCGGCGGTGGGACTCCAGGCTGAACGCATCCTGCTCCTCGCGGCTGATGCCATACCGCTCGGCTAAGTTCTCCGCCGTCTCCCCCATGCTGTACGGATGGTACTCGGCCGCAAGAGCCGGGTTGGTCATGCGCCACCCGATGGTGGTGTCGTACAGCGTCTGGTTCCCTCCGGCAAACCCGCGCTCGGCTTTGGGCAGCACCCACGGGGCGCGGGTCATGCTTTCCACGCCCCCGGCCACGATGACGTCCCCCTCTCCACACCGTATGGCGTGAAACGCATGGTTCACCGCCTCCAGCGACGACCCACACAGGCGGTTCACCGTGGCCCCGGGCACCGTAACGGGAAATCCGGCCAGCAGCAGCGCCATGCGCGCCACGTTGCGGTTGTCCTCCCCCGCCTGGTTGGCCGCCCCCATCTGGACATCGTCCACCGCGGCCGGGTCGACGCCGGCCCGCGCCACCACCGTCTTTAGCACCAGCGCCGCCAAGTCATCGGGGCGCACGGAGGCCAAGCTCCCCCGGTACCGGCCCACTGGCGTGCGGACCGCCGCCACCACAAACACATCCTGCAAGCCCTCGGCCATCCTCTGCCTTCCTTCCCGCTGTCTCGCCGGAAATCCTGTCCTCCCGCCGGAGGGCATCACGCGTCCACAGCCGCCTCCCGCTCCGCGGCGCGGATCAGGTCTTCCGACGGCACATACCGATCGCCGCCCACCCGGCCAAGCGCCTGAAGCACCCCCAGCACCCGCGGCGCCCCCAACAGATCAAGCCACTCGAACGGGCCTCGCGGCTGATTGACGCCTAGGTGCACCGCTTGGTTCACCTGCTCGCGATCCATCCGCGGGCGAAAGCGGAGCGCCTCGTCCACCAGCAGCGCCACGATCCGGCTGAACACGTGCCCGTAGGCATCCTCCACCGGCTCCACGCGCTGGGGCGCAAAAATCTGCGCGGCCGCCTCGCCGCCTCCCCCAGCCACCGTCATGACGCCGGCGCCCGCCAGGACCAGGGCGGGATCGAAGCCCACGACCGGCCGCCGCCATCGGGCTGCCAGCGCCTCGGCATGCTGCCGCGTTCCGTCCACCACCACCAGTGTGTCAGGCCCCGCCTCACGCGGCGGCTCGGAATCGGGATCCGGATCCACCACCCAGCGCACGAGGCCTGGCTCGGGTGGCTCAGAGGCCAGGCGGCCGCGAAGGCCCAAGGCTCGCCACGCCGCCTGGAACGCTGGCGGCCCCTTGACCAAGCCGCCGGGGAGGGGCTGGGGCGGGCTGCCGCTCGCGGGCGGCGCGGCCGCACCGCCCTCGTAAAAGCCGCGGCCGGTCTTTCTCCCCAGCCAGCCCAGATCCCGCATCATCACCTGGAGCGGGTGCGGGCGATAGCGGGATTCGCCAAACGTCTGCGCATGCACTGCCTCGGTCACCGCCAGGTTGACGTCAATCCCGACCAGGTCCATGAGCCGAAAGGGCCCCATCGGGAAGCCCGCCCCCTCGATGACCCGGTCCACCGCCTCCGGGCGAGCCACCTCTTCCTCCACGAGGCGCAGCGCCTCGCCGTAAAACGGCCGCATGAGGCGGTTGACCAAAAAGCCCGGCCGGTCCGGGGCCCCAACCGCCGTCTTGCCCAGCTGACCCACCAAGCGCCAGGCGGCGCGCGTCCATTCGGGGCCCGTCGCCGGGGAGCTGATCACTTCCACGAGGGCCATGCGGGGAACCGGATTGAAGAAGTGCAGGCCCCCCAGGCGCTCGGGGTGCGCCAAGCCTCCCTGCAGCGAGGCGATGGTGAGCGACGAGGTGTTGGTGGCGATCCGCGTCTCCGGCGGCCAGCGCTGGTCCAGCTCCGCCAGCAGCGCCCGCTTTAAGCCCAGGTTTTCCGAGGCCGCCTCAATCACCCACGCGGGCGGCCCAGCCACGCCGCCGTAGCTGACGGCCGCCGACAGCGCGCCCGCGTACTGCTCCGCGCGCCCCGGATCCAGCCGGCCGCGCTCCACCGCCCGCGCCCAAGCGGCCCGGACGGCTTCGCGGCCCCTCGCCGCCGCCTCGCCGACAGGGTCCACCAAATGAACGGCAAAGCCCGCCTCGACCAGCACCTGGGCAATCCCGCGCCCCATGGTGCCGGCCCCGGCCACCACGATGACCTCTGGATGCGCCACGCTAGCGGCCCACAAAGCGCGCGGGCCGCTTCTCCAGAAACGCCGCGAGCCCCTCCTGATGGTCCTGGGTCGCGGCCGCTGTCGCCTGGAGCCATGACTCGTATTCCAGCGCCTCCTGCAGCCGCTGGTGGCTGCCGCGCCGCATCGCCCGCTTGATGAGCTCAACCGCCTTCGGCGGCGCGGCAGCCAGCTGCCCCGCCCAGTCCGTCGCCGCCCCCACGACCGCGTCGTCCTCCACTACCCGATTCACCAACCCCCAGCTGAGCGCCGTCGGGGCGTCGACCGGCGCTCCGGTCATAGCCATCTCCAGGGCGCGCGCGGGGCCCACCAACAGCGGCAGGAGATAGGTGGAGCCGGAGTCCGGCACCAGCCCCACCCCGACGAAGGCCTGCACAAATCGGGTGCGGCTGCCCGCGACGCGAAAGTCACACGCCAGCGCCAGGCTCATGCCGGCACCGGCCGCCACGCCGTTCACGGCGGCCAGGGTGGGCTTGGCCATGCCGTACAGCCGCTCGATGATGGGATGGTACCGAGTGCGCAGGTGGTCCCCGATGGTGGCCGCGCCGTCGTTGGCGAGGTGCTCCTTCAGGTCCTGCCCGGCCGAAAAGCCGCGCCCCGCTCCGGTAATCACCAGCGCCGCCACGTTGGGGTCGCGCTCCGCCCGCTTGATGGCATCCGCCAGCTCGTCCAGCATCTGGTTGGTAAACGCATTTAAGGCCTCGGGGCGATTTAAGGTCAGGACGCCCACCCGGGTGTCCGGATCGGCGGCCCAGGCCAGCGTCTCATAAGGGTTCTGGTTCGTGGCCATCGTCCTCTCTGCTCCTCTCGCGATGCCGCCCCTTGGGGGTCGGCGCCAGGGGGGCCTGCATTCCCACCCCCAGCCGATACGCCGCCTGCTCCACCGAGGTCACCGCCCGACGCTCCCATTGGCGCTGGCTCTGAATCTGATCCAGCAGAGGGTACAGCCCCACCGGACCCGTCCGATAGAGGTCCTGATATCCCCGCCGCAGCTGGCCAGCCAGAATCCATGTGGGCCGGCGGCTCCTGCGGGCCGTCTCGGCCGCCCACGCCCCCAGGCCACCATAAACCGTCGGACCCACGGTGGGCATCACCGTCATAATCCAGTCGACCGTCTCGATGGCCGCCGACCACTTCAAGTAGTGGACCAGATAGGCGGCCGCGGGGCGCGCATCCACCCCCAGTGCCGCCAGCGCCGGCCCCAGCTCTCCGCTGTAGTGGCCCACCGCCCGGCCGCGCCACTCCTCCAGCCGCGCCACCCACTCCCGGGCGCGGATGCCGGCGACCGGGACGGTGCCCGGTTCCACCACCAGATGGGTGACCGGGCACGGCAGCGGCCAGCGCGCTCCCCCGGGGGTGGGCTCCACGCCCAGCCCCTCATACAGCCCGCGGCCAAAGTCCGTTTGGCGCACGCCCCCCACGGCTAGAAGCACCCGGCGCGGCTTGGTTTCCCACACGTGCCGCAGCGCCGCCGCCAGGCTCTGGGTCCCATGTCCGCGGATGACCGTCCGGTCCAGGATGGCGGTGCCATCCACCAGCGAGCCATACCGCAGGGGCTCGCCACCCCGGGCCGCCACCGTATGCACCCGGCCGCCCACTTGGCGCACCAGCCCCTCCACGGTGCCGGGCTCGCCCAGCATGAGGGGGGAGCCCACCACTTCCCAGCCGGCGCGCTCGAGGCCCCGCGCTGCGGCGTCGCGCACCGCCGCCGCCCCCATGTGGGGTCCGAGTCCTCCGGGCACCAACAGCACGCGCCCCATGCGAGTTCCCCCCCGCGTCGCCGCTGCCGCCATTATACCGGGTGGGCCAGCCGCGCCGCGTAGTGCGCCCGTGGTACGATGGATCCATGAGGCGAGCACCATGAGCACTTGGACCCCCAGCCAATGGCGAAGCCATCCTGCTGCCCAGCAGCCAATATGGCCGGACGCGGAGGCGCTGGCGGCTGTGCTGCGAGACTTGGCCGAAAAGCCGCCCCTCGTGTTTATGGGCGAGGCGCGCTCCCTGCAGGAAAATCTAGCGCGAGTGGCACGCGGCCAGGCGTTCCTGCTGCAGGCGGGCGACTGCGCGGAGTCATTCAAGGAGTTTTCCGCCGGCAACATCGGAGACCGCCTGAAGGTCATCCTGCAGATGTCCGCCATCCTCACGTACGGCACCGGCGTGCCGGTCGTCAAGGTGGGGCGGATCGCTGGCCAGTTTGCGAAGCCCCGCTCAGAGGATACCGAGGTGGTGGGAGGCGTCACACTGCCGTCCTTCAGGGGCCACATCGTGCACGACGATGCGCCCACGCCCGAAGCGCGGATCCCGGATCCCACCCGCATGATTGCCGCCTACAACCAGTCGGCGGTCACGCTCAACCTGCTGCGCGCCTTCACGCGGGGCGGGTACGCCGACCTGCATGAAGTGCACCGCTGGAACCAGGAGTTTGTCGCCTCAACGCCCGGCGGACAGCGCTACGAGCAGATGGCGTCCGAGATTGACCGCGCCATCCGCTTCATGGAGGCGTGCGGGGTGCACGATGTGCAGGCGCTGCGGGAGACCGAGTTTTGGACATCGCATGAGGCGCTGCTGCTGGGATATGAGGAGGCGCTCACCCGCCGGGACCCGCTGACGGGGGAGTGGTTCGCCACCTCCGCCCACCTGCTGTGGGTCGGGGAGCGCACCCGGCAGCTGGACGGAGCCCACCTGGCGTTCCTCTCAGGCATCCAGAACCCCTTGGGCGTGAAGCTGGGGCCGTCGGCCACCGCGGACGAGGTGCGGGCCATCTGCGACCAGCTGGACCCGGACCGGGTGCCCGGCCGCCTGACGCTCATTGCCCGGATGGGGGCCGCGCAGGTGGCCGAGCGCCTTCCACCGCTGTTGGCCGCGGTGCGGGACGGGGGCCATCCGGTGGTGTGGGCATCGGACCCCATGCACGGCAACACATTCGTGAACGCGGATGGGCACAAGACGCGCCGCTTCGAAGACGTGGTCGCGGAGGTGGCCGGCTTCTTCCACGCGTGTCGGCAGGAGCGCGTCTGGCCGGGCGGAATCCATCTGGAGCTCACGGGCGACAACGTGACGGAGTGCCTCGGCGGGACCGATGAGATTACAGATGCGCATCTGGGACTGCGATACACCACCACCTGCGATCCCCGGCTGAACGCCCGGCAGTCGGTCGACCTGGCGTTTCGCGTCATGGAGCTCCTGGAGCCCTAGGACCCATGGAGAAAGGTGGCGCCCCGATGGACACACATCAGTGTCTCGCCTGCCAAGTGAACGAAGGGCGCACCGCGCCTCCCGGCGGCGTCATCTACCGGGACCGGTGGTGGCAGGTGGACCACCGGGTGGACCCGGGTCCCATCCTGGGATGGCTGGTGCTAAAGCCTCTGCGCCATGTGGAGTTTCTCGACGCACTGACCGATGACGAGGCGGCCACGCTAGGCCGGGTGACCCGCCGGGTCGTGGGAGCGATGCGCGCGGCCCTCCCCTCGCCGCCCGCGAAGGTTTACGCCCTCCTGCTGGCCGAGGCGGCCGACTGCCCGCACCTGCACTGGCACCTCGTGCCCCGCTCGGCGACTCACCCCCGAGAGTTTCGCGGCCCCCGCATCTTCAGCACCGAGGGACCCGATGTTCCTCGGGCAGACATCGATGCGCTGGCAGACCGGCTGCGGGCGCTGCTGCATGCCGATTAGCGCCGCTCGTACCACCGCAGGGCGCGAAGGGCCCGAAGCGTGTTCCACCGACTGGGCTGGCCGACGCGCTCCCCTAGGTCGATGGGCATGGTGCCGGCGTGGGCAGCGTCCAGCGGCCATCGCCCGTCCGCCCCGCGCCGCGACACGGCCAGCGCCACCGCTTCGTCCCCTCGCGCGTCGGGCGTGGCGCCAGCCTGTGCCAAGTAATCGAGCCCGCGCAGGACGTCGTAGTGCCACCACCCGGGAAAGGCAAATTGGCGCCACGCGTGCCCGCTCTTGCGGTCCGCCGCGATGGGCTCTCCCGTCGACCGCCGGAGCCCCAGGCGCCGCTCCAGCAGATAGTCCTGGCCCCGGGCGCGAGCCGCCTCCGTCGGGATCCGCCCCCCCGTGCGGTCATACTGGAGCAGCGCCTCCAGCACGCAGATCGTTGTATTGAACGATGAGTGCGTCGATTCATGCGGCGCGTCGCAGTTCCACCCCCCGTCTGCCAGCTGTTCGGACAGCAGGCGCTGAATCAGGGGAGAGACGTCTTGGCCGAAATACGCGCCCGCCATGGCCACCTGCCCGTTGATGCACGGCTCCAGCTCACCAGCGAAAAACGGGTGGTCGTCGCATTCGGGGGGGCCGGCGCCCCGCCACGTGACGTGGGCGCGCACCCGCTCGATGGCGGCCGCGGCGGCCGGGCTCTTGGGATCAAGGCCCAGGTGGGCCAAAAGCCACAGCACGTGCATGGTGGAGTCCCACCCGCGATTCCAGGCGGCTTGGCCCCACCGCCCGTCCGCGGCCTGGCTCGCGAGCAGTTTGGCCCCCCATCCCTCACACGCCACGCGGGCCCGCTCCGACGCCACGGCGGCGGGCGGAGCGCCTTCAAGATCCCGCAGCACCTGCCAGCGAATGGCGGGGTCCCCATCCAAGAGCCAGTCCACCACCATGTTTCCGCCCCGCCTCTCCACCCACCCGTCAGCCGCCGACCAGCTCGCGGACCGCCATCACCAGCCGCTCGACGTCCGATGCGTCGTTGTACACATGAAAGGCGGCCCGCACGGCCCCTTCGCGGGCCGCGCACACAATTTGGTGCGCGGCCAGCCGCTCCACGACCGCGTGGGCGTCCCAGCCGTCCACCCGAAAAACGGCCAATGACAGGCGCTCGGCATCGTCTTGCGGCGTCACGAGCCGAACGCCGGGCAGACGGGCGAGCCCGGCCAGCGCCAGGCCCGACAGGGACAGCACTCGGTCGGCGATCGCGTCCCATCCCAGCGCATCAAAGAAGCTCAGCAGGTCCGCCAGCGCCGAAAGCCCCTCGGTGTTGACGTGGGCCAGCTGAAAGCGGCCCGCCTGCTCTCGGTAGCGAAGCGGGGTGCGACCCTGCACCAGGTCCGCCAAGCCCGCGGGATCGTCCATGTCCAGCGCCACCGAGGCATAGCCCACCATGGCGGGCACCAGGGCGTCTGCCACCTGCGGCTGCACATACAGGAGCCCCAGGCCCCGCGGCCCGAGCAAGTGCTTGAACGACGCGCCCATGTAAAAGTCCACGTGGTCGAGCGGGGGCCGCATTAAGCCCAGGGCCTGGATGCCGTCGACGGACAGCCAGATGCCCCGCTGGTGCAGGAACTGGCCGAGGGCATCCAAGTCGGTCCGGTAGCCGGTTTGGTACAGCACGTGCGACAGCGCCACCAAGCGCGTCTTGCTCGTCACGTGAGCAGCGATAGCCTTGAGCGGCAGGCGGCCCTCCTCCAAGGCGGCCGCCCGCACCACCACCCCCCGGTCGCGCAGGCGAAGCCAAGGCAGCACATTCGACGGAAAGTCGCTGGCATTGACCACCACTTCGTCGCCGGGGCGCCAGTCGATGGACCCGGCCACGATGTTGATGGCCTGGGTGGTGTTGGTCCAAAAGGAGAGGCTGGCGCCATCCACGCCCAGGTACTGGGCCAGCGCCGCCCGCGCCCGCTCTGCGGCGCTGCCGGGCGTCAGGTGCTGCCGCTCCAGCACCGCCTGCTGATAGGTTTCCAGGAGAAAATCCGGCATCGGTCCCAGCGCCGCGCAGTTGAGATAGGTCTGGCGCCGCAGCACAGGAAACCGATGGCGCACGGGAGCCCAGGCTGCGTCGTCCTGCGCACTCATTCCACCGGGCATCGCACCCCTCCTCACGCACCGCGGCCAAGGCTCTCAGAGTGCCGCCGTCGCCTCGTCCTCGCGGCCCGAAAACTGGCTCTCATACAAGTCATGGTAAAACCCGCCCCGGGCCAGGAGCCCTTCGTGGGTGCCCTGCTCGATGATGCGGCCGTGGTGCATGACCAGAATGAGGTCCGCGTCCCGAATTGTCGAGAGCCGGTGCGCGATGACAAAGCTGGTGCGGCCCCGCATGAGGTTGGCCATGGCTTGCTGGATCGCCACTTCGGTGCGCGTGTCCACGCTGCTGGTTGCCTCGTCCAAGATGAGAATGGGCGGGTCCGCGACAAACGCCCGCGCAATCGTGAGGAGCTGGCGCTGGCCGGCCGAGATGTTGGAGGCTTCCTCGTTGAGGACCGTCTCGTAGCCGTCCGGCAGGGTGCGGATGAAGTGGTCCGCGTGCGCAGCCTGTGCCGCCGCCACAATGTCCTCAAGGGTGGCGTCGGCTCGCCCGTACCCGATGTTGTCGCGAATGGTCCCGTGAAACAGCCAGGTGTCCTGCAGCACCATGCCCAGGAGCTCCCGCAGGCGGTGGCGGGCCAACGTGGACACGTCGTGGCCGTCCACCGTGATGCGGCCGTGCTGCACGTCATAGAAGCGCATCAGGAGGTTCACCAGCGTGGTTTTGCCCGCCCCCGTCGGCCCCACGATGGCCACCATGGCGCCGGCGGGGACATCGATGTTGAGGTTGTCGATGAGCGGCTCCGCCGGCTGGTATCGAAAGCTCACGTCGCGGAAGGCGACGGCGCCGCGAGGCGCGGGCACGTCGTCCGCCGGCACCGGGTCGGGCGCCTCCTCGGGCTCGTCGAGAATCTCGAAGACGCGCTCCGAAGACGCCAGCGCGGACTGAATCACGTTCGAGATGCTGGAGAGCTGGGTGATGGGTTGGGTGAACTGCCGCGCGTACTGGATAAACGCCTGGATGTCGCCGATGGGCATGGCGCCCTGCGCCACCAGGATGCCCCCGATGACCGCCACCAGCACGTACCCCAGATTGCCGATGACGTTCATGAGCGGCATGATGATGCCCGTTACAAACTGCGCGCGCCACGTCGAGTCATACAGTTGGGTGTTTATAGCCTCAAACTGCTCGATGGAGCGGCGCTCATGGCCAAAAGCCTTCACAATCAGGTGGCCGGTGTACATCTCCTCCACGTGGCCGTTTAAAGCCCCCAGCCGCCGCTGGCGGTCGAGGAAGTAGCGCTGGGACCGAGTGGCGATGCCTTTGGTCACAATGAACGAGAGCGGCAGCGTCGCCGCGATGACCGCCGTCAGCAGGGGGCTGATGGTCAGCATCATGATGACCACCCCGATAAACGTGACGGCCGCCGTAATGGCCTGCGTCAGGCTTTGCTGCAGTGTGCTGCTGATGTTGTCAAAGTCGTTGACAAACCGGCTCAGCACCTCGCCGTGGGGGTGGGTGTCAAAAAACGCCACGGGCAGCCGCGGCAGCTTCTCGGCCACCTGCTGCCGGATGGTGAACACCGTGCGCTGCGCCACGCCCGCCATGACGTATTGCTGGACCCAGCTGAACAGCGCGCTGAACACATAGAGAAACGCCAGGTCGGCCAACAGCCGGACGATGGTCGGGAAGTTCACGCCGCCCCCCGGCACCCCATGCAACTTCTGGATCACGCCCTGGAACAGGTCGGTCGTGATGTTGCCTAAAAGTTTTGGGCTCAGCACGTTGAACACCGTGGACAGAATGGCGGCGGCCAGCACCACCGCCAGCCAGGGCCACGACGGCTGGAAGTAGGCCAACAGCCTCCGCAGGGTGCCCTTCGCGTTCTTGGGCTTTTCCACCGGCATGACCAGGCCCATGGGCCCGCCGCCGCCAAAGCCGCCTGGACCACCGGGGCGCCCTCCCGGTCCGGATTGGCGGTTGTTCACGCTCATGCGGACTCCTCCGGCGAGAGCTGCGACGCCACAATCTCTCGATACACGGCCGAGGACGCCATGAGATCAGCGTGCCGGCCCGAGCCGGCCACGCGGCCGTCATCCAGGACAATGATCTGGTCGGCATCCCTGACCGTGCTGACGCGCTGCGCCACGATAATCACGGTGGCGTCGCGGGCCTCGCGGTGCAGGGCCTGGCGCAGCTGGGCATCGGTTCGGTAATCCAGCGCCGAGAAGCAGTCGTCCAGCAGATAGATGGGCGCGCGCCGCACCAGCGCCCGCGCGATGGCCAGCCGCTGCTTCTGCCCGCCCGACAGGTTGGCGCCGCCTTGATTGATGACGGTCTCAAACCCGTCGGGCAGGCGGTCAATGAACTCGGTGGCTTGGGCGATCGCGGCCGCTCGGCGGACGGCGTGGTCGTCAGCGGCCAAATCCCCGTAGCGAATGTTGTCGGCCACCGTGCCCGAGAACAGGACCGCGCGCGACGGGACATAGCCGATCTCAGCGCGCAGCGCCTCCTGCTCCCACGCCCGCACGTCGCGGCCTCCCACCAGCACGCGCCCTTCGGTGGCATCGTAGAACCGAGGAATGAGGTTCACGAGCGTGGACTTGCCCGCTCCGGTCCCCCCGATGATGGCCGTGGTTTCCCCGGCACGCGCCGTGAACGAAATATCCGACAGCGCCGGCTCCTCCGCCCCGGGATACGCGAACGTCACATGCTCGAACCTGACGACCCCGCGCTCGGCATCGCGCGGAGCGCGGGCGCCGCCCGCCGGGTCCGTGATGTCCGTGTCCATGTCCAGCACTTCGTTGATGCGCAGGGCGGACGCCTGGCCGCGCGGAATCATGAACATCATCATCGACACCATCATGACCGCAAACATAATTTGCATCACGTACTGAATGAACGCCATCAGCTGCCCGATCTGCAGGGTGCCCGCGTTGATCTGAAGGCCCCCGAACCACACCACCGCCACAATCGACAGGTTCATGACCAGCATGACGGCCGGCATGAGGATGGCCATGAGCTGAAATACGGCCACCGACGTGTCGGTCAAATCGCGGTTCGCCCCGCGGAACCGCTCCACCTCGTAGCTGGTGCGGTTGAACGCCCGGATCACGCGCATGCCGGTGAGGCTTTCGCGAAGCACCCGGTTCAGCTGGTCCACCTTGGTTTGAATCGACCGAAACAGCGCGAGCCCCTTGCCCATCACCAGCGCGATGCTGCCCGCCATGAGCGGCAGGGACACCAGAACGATCCATGTGAGGCTGGCATCCGTGTAGACGGCCAGAATAATGCCGCCGATGGCGGTCAGCGGCGCCATGACCATCATGCGGAGAATCATGCCCACCAGCTGCTGCACCTGCATGACGTCGTTGGTGGTGCGGACAATGAGGGAGCTGGTCCCCACTTGGTCAAACTCCCGGAGCGTGAACGCCCCCACATGCCTGAACAGCCGGCTCCGAATGCGCTGGCCAAATCCCGCCATGGCATACGAGCTGTACAGGCTCGCCAACACGGCGGCCACACCGCCCGCCACCGTCACGGCCAGCATCACGGCGCCCACCCGCACGATATAGCCGATGTGCCCGGTGATGACCCCGTTGTCTACGATGTTGGCCATGAGGGTCGGCAGGTACAGCGTGGACATGGTTTGCAGGAACGTCAGCACCAGCACCCCCAGCACAAACCGGCGGTCTGGACGAAGAAAGCGCCAAAGCTTCAGCATCCCAACCCTCCCACCCTCTCAGCAGCGCCCTCCCGGTTCATCCACTACTTATTGTACCTGATATTTCACTCTGCGCTAAGGGATATCCCATCCGACGCCATAGGCGACGTCGGGCCACCCCCAAAAAACTCCATAGCCTGAGGCGTGCATGCTATAATCGGCGACAGCAACCGGAGGGATGGACAGTGGCCTTCACCGTTGCGGATTTTCATGACTTGGTCACCTTGCTGGACAAGAATCCGGACTGGCAGCGGGAACTTCGCCGACTGATCCTGAGCGACGAGTTGCTGGCCCTGCCAGCGGAGTTTCACGCGCTCGCGGCTGCGGAAGCGCATGTGGACGAGCGATTGGCATCCATGCTGGCGACCCATGAGCGCATAGAGCAGCAGCTCTTGGCGGCCGCCGCCAACGCGGACGCCCGCTTCGCTGAGCTGCGTGCCAACGATCAGCGCCTAGCCGACCAACTAACCGACGTTAAGGCCCGCTCCGACGAGCAATTCGCGGAGTTGCGGGCCGCGGACCAGCGCTTGGCCGACCAGTTGTCTGCGGCTCAAGCCCGCTCCGACGAGCAGTTCGCCGCCGCTCAAGCCCGCTCCGACGAGCAGTTCGTCGCCGCCCAGGCCCGCTCCGACGAGCAGTTCGCGGCCGCCCAAGCCCGCTCCGACGAGCAAGTGGCCGAGCTACATGCGGCAGACCAGCGGCTGGAAGGCCGCCTAGATGAATTGGCATCGGAATTTCACGATTTTCGGCGGCACACCGAAAATCGATTGGCCAACCTCGACGGTGCCTCTTTGGAGCAGCAGTTTGCCATGCGCGCGCCCGCCCACCTGGGAAACTTAAGTTTGCGGCGCGCACGCGTTCTCCCGACCGCGGAATGGGTCTCCAAAGTCGAGGACGCGGTTGACGCGGGCCTTTTGAACGAGAACGAGGGCAGCGACGTGCGCAACCTCGATGCGGTAGTCCATGCCCAGGACGCCGCCGGCGACGTGTGGCTGGCCGTCGAGCTGTCGGTCACCGTTGATGTGCACGATGTAGACCGGGCGGTGCGGCGCGCCAGTCTCTTGACCCGCGCGCTGGGACGGGCTCGCCCCCTGGTTGCCGGGCAACGCCTGACTGAAGGGGCCAAGAGGCGATTGGCCTCCATCCCCGACAGTCTCTGCGTGGCTTGGCCGGCGTCCCGCTGATCCACCGCATCGAACCTATCGGCCCCCGACAGCAGACAACCGAGACCGCTATCGCTGGACGACGTGGCTGGGTCCCCCCCGACCGACCCCGATCCCGATCCCCCAACGTTTCGCCTACAGTCCGCGTGCCTTGACGGCATCAAAGCTCTGTGGTGTCTTGTGGGGGTGCTGCGGGCGGGCCCGTGACCCGCGCTTCACACCAGGGGCTGTCCGGCCGCGGCGACGGGCGGGCGGATTGAAGGAGGGCAAGCGGGTGGCACTGGGACTCGCGGTCGGTGTCCTCTTCGTCACCATGGTGCTCTTGGTCACCAACGCGGTCCGCATCGATGTTGTGGGCCTTATCGCGCTGGCCTTGGTCGGGATCTTCAACCTGGTGCCGCTGAGCCAGATGTTCAGCGGCTTCAGCTCCTACGCAGCCATCATCATCGCAGCGATGTTTGCGCTGGGAGAAGCGCTCCGCCAGTCAGGCGTCACCGACATGCTGGCCAGCTTTTTGGAGAAAATGGGGCGGCGGGGTGAAAAGTCCCTGCTCACGACGCTGTTGCTGCTGCCCCCAGCCCCTTCGGCGTTCATTTCCGACGTGGGCCTTATGGGCATTTTTCTGCCCACGATGATTCGGCTGCGCAATGACCTCAAGGTCTCCCTGCATCGCCTCCTCATGCCGCTCGCCATCGCCATTGCGCTGGGCGGCCTGCTGACCATGATTGGATCGGCGGGCAACATCATCGCCAACGCGGACTTGGCGAGCCACCACCTGACCCCGCTCCCGCTGTTTGCCATCACGCCGCTGGGCGTCATTTTAGTGGCGGCGGGCTATCTGGTCATGCGCTGGTGGGGGGCCGCGCGCCTGCCCGCCACCGGATCCGTGGCGGAGTTCGCGGCGGACTACGCCGAAGTCAAGGCGTACATGACGGAGATCCGGGTGCGGCCCGACTCCCGCCTCGTCCAGACGCCGCTGAGCGACATCGAGTACTTTCGCCAGCACCATGTGAGCGTTGTGCGCGTCATTCACCCGGACAGCACGCAGGTGGTCTCTCCGGGGCCCCGCGACACCCTGCGCGCCGGGGATCGCGTGGTGGTCCAGGGTGATCCCGACGCCATCGTGGGGTTGAGCGAAGACCATGGGCTGGAAGTGGTGGGGGCCGTTGCAGACCGCATTCGGCTGCGGCAGGGAGACGCCCGCGTGGTCGAGCTGCTGATTCCCAGTGGCTCGCGCCTGAGCCGCCACACGCTGCGTGAGCTGAATCTGCGCAGTCGGTACGACGTGGGCGTGCTGGCGGTCCTGCGGCATGGCGTCACGCGGACGGCCAGCCTGGCCGACATTCGGTTGGCCGCGGGCGACGTGCTGCTGGTCCAAGGCAGCGAGGCTGCCGTGGGTCGCCTGCAGCTGGCGGACGACGTTGTCGTGCTGGCGGAGCGGGACCGCCCCCCGATCCGCGCGGCATGGCACCCCATCCTCACCACGGCCGTGGTGCTCGGGGTGCTGGGGCTGGCGGCCTTCAACTTCTTGAACATCGAGGTGGCAGCCTTTGCCGGGGTGGCCGTGCTGGTGTTGACGCGCATCGTCACGCCCGACCAGATTTACCGGGCGATTGACTGGCGCATCATCGCCCTGATCGGCGGCATTACCCCGCTGTCCATTGCGCTGGACCATACGGGCTTCACGGCGGACGTCTCGCATACCATGGTGGCGGTCCTAGGGCCGCTGGGCCCGTACGCCTTGGCGGCAGCCTTCTATTGGCTGGCGGCGTTGTTGACACAGGTCATCAGCAACGTGGCGGCGGCGTTAGTGCTGGCTCCGCTGGCGCTCTCCATCGCGCACGCCAACGCCTGGTCCCCCTATCCCCTGCTCATCATGATGATCGTGGCCCTGTCG
>JAKADP010000060.1 GCA_021820465.1 Bacillota bacterium | reverse complement strand
CGTAGTCCTCCAGAGGCGTCGTCACCTTCACGTATGTCGTGGCCAGCCGATGCCGATCAAGATGGTAGCCGAACGCAGGCACCCGCCCCGTGATGCCCGCCGCGAGGGCGGCGGGTCCAGCCTCGAAATTGGACCGCCCCCCCAACACGCTATTGGCAAAGCAGACGGCCCCGGTGTCTCCCCACGCCAGATGTTCTCCCACGTGCGGCTGGTATATGCTCTGGTAGTTGATGCAGGTATCCACATTGAGGACCCCGAGTGCCTGCAGGCGCTCGCGCATCACCCCTTGCCGAGCGACCAGGCGCTCGTCTTGGTGCAGAACCTGGGCAAAGGCTGTATCAGTGAATCCGGCGTTCAGAGTGGTGGGAATAGACACGCGCGCCCCCTGCTCCACGAGCTGGCCGAGAAACGCAAGTCCCGCTTCCCCCATCACCTCCATGTCCGCCACCAAGTGGGCATTGGTGGCCGGCACCAATCCTTCGGCGCCGAAGTATTCTCCCACCGCAACTTGGTAACCCAGGGCCCAGCGCGGCCCCTCGCCGAATCGGCCCGCCAACATCTCCTGCTCCTGCACACTCAGATTCACTGTTGTCCCCCCGCATCTCTCGCTTGTTTACGTGTCGCTGGGCATCCCTCCCCGCCGCGGTCAGGCTCGCACCGCCTCCGTTGCCACGCCCTCAACCTTTAACTCGCGCCGGGCATCCCGAGCCAGCCACACCAACAGCGACGCGGCAAACAGTGACGCCGGCAACACGTACATGGCCGTCTGGAACCCGTAGTGCTGCGCGAGGAAACCGCCGGTCACCGGGCCCATCACTGCACCCAATTCCGCACCAAACAATGCAATCCCAAAGGCGGTGCCCGAAACCATGGGATTGGTGGTGTCGGTCACCAGCGCAATCGCCGTGGGAATGTACGCCCCGAAAATGCCGCCCAGCGCAATCAGCACAAACAGCGCCACCGGCGAAGACGCTTGAGTAAATGCCAGCAGCAATAGCGCGGACCCGAAACTCAGAAAACTGATGGCCCTGACGCGGCCGATGCGGTCGGCAGCGATGCCACTCACCATCAGCCCCACGGTAATCCCGCCAAACAGCACAGCCGACAACAGGCCACCACTCACAAACGACATGTGGCGCACGTGAATTACGTACTCGGGGATCCAGGCGCCGGCCATCCAAAACGTGAAGTTGTACAGGCCGTGCAGGATAAAGACGACCCACACATTGCGCTTGCGCCAAACATCTTTGATGGTCGGGACGACCCCGCCGCTCATGGCCATCGCCTCTTGGTAGCCGGGCGTTTCGGCGCGCGGACGCTCCTTGACGTACTTGATCAGGAGAACTCCGCACAGAACCGAGAGCCCTCCACTGACTGGCCACGGCGACTGCCACCCCCACCGAGCGGCCATCAGCGTAGCCATGACAATGCCCAGGAGCGTGCCCAGGCTGTACCCTGTCTCCCAAAACGCCAGGGCTTTGCCTCGCTTGGCGTAGGGATACGTCTCGCTGACCCATGCCGCTCCGGTGGGATACTGGAATCCCTCAAAGACGCCAGTACCTATGCGCACCGCCGCCAAGACCGGTACGGATGAGGCCAGTGCAGTCAGCCCGGTGACCGCGCCAAAGCCGACCACCGACCGACCCACCACCTTCTTGCGCCCGATGCGGTCTGACACAAATCCCCCGACAAAAGTCGACAGGTAGCCCACGAAAAACAGCGAGACGATGCCGCCCGCTGCCGTCAGAGAGAGGTGGAAGAACGGAATCATCAAAGGAAGCAGGGGCCCAATCAAACCGCGGTCGACGAAGTTGAAAATCCAGCTCACCCAGTTCCACAGCAAAACCTGGCGCGCATACCGGTTCCAGTCGGCACTTTGGTTGTAGTGCACGGCCATGTGTCGTCCCTCCCGTGTGTGTCTTGGTGGAATATCCCCCAACGAATCCGCGAAGGGTCAGCAACGTCTGGGTCCGAAACCGGTATCGCACTCGAGCACACCCCGTCTAACGCGCCGGCGCTCCGGGTGCGTGCTTGAGCAATTTGAAGATGGCCCCAACATCCAACTCGCCATCGCCCACCTCTACGCTGCGCTCATACCAGCGGAGGGTCCCCGCGGCGGTGGGCACGTCGGCACCGATCGTCTGCGCGACCGACAATGCCAGGTGGAGATCTTTCAGCGCCAAGCTGCCCTTGAAGCCCAGCGAATAGTCTTCCTGCAGAGCGCGGGCTACCGTGTTGTTGAGCTGCCAGCTGTCGGCGGCTGTCTGCCGCATGACATCTAGCAAGGCGTCGACATTGGCCCCACTGCGCTGAACCAGCTGATAGGCCTCGAAGGCTGCCGCTAGATTGGCGCAGGTGGCAATGTTGTTCGCCAGCTTCACCACCTGCCCCGATCCCAGCGGCCCGCAGTGCAGCACGTCGCTCCCCAAGAGCTCCAGCAGCCACCGCGCCTTTTCAATCTGCGCCGCAGTGCCGCCGGCCAGGATGATGAGTTCTCCGTTGCCGGCCGCCCATGTCCCCTTGCCCACGGGGCCGTCGATCAGGTCAATGCCGCGGGCGGCCAGTGCCTCGGCACACACGACGTCCACTTCTGGTCCGGTTGTGCTCATGTCGATCACCATCGTGCCGGCCCGCGCATGGGACGCGACGCCCTGGTCGCCCAACAGCACCTCCCGAACCACGTCCGGATGGGGCAGCATGCACACAATCCACTCGCATCGCTCGGCCACTTCCGCGGGAGAGGCCGCCGGCGTCTCGAAGGCGGCCCGCTTGGCGGGATCCACATCGAAAGCCACGATGGGCACGCCGGTATTCTCGAGGTGGTGGGCCATTAATGCGCCCATGGCCCCCAGGCCCAGGAAGCCCACGGATGGAAACGGGGGATGTTTTGTCACGATGTCAGCTCCTAAGCCAGCGGCATCCTGTGCCACTGGACAGATTTTTGTCGGCTCAGTTCGGCCAGCACCTCCTGGCCATATCCGTATCCCAGCCCACTGGCCGCAAAAGGCTCGGACGTTGCACCTGGCGCCTTGCCGCGTCGCGTGTTGACTTTGATCATTCCCGCCCGGAGGCCCTCAACCGCGCTCAAGACGTGGTTGGCGTCGTTGCTGTAGACGATGGCTGCCAACCCGTACTCGGAGTCATTGGCCAACGCAATGGCTTCGTCAAACGTGTCGAAGACCACCAACGGCGCCACGGGCCCGAACGTCTCCCTGCGCATGAGCAGGCTCGCACCCTGGTCCGGCAGCACCATGATGGTAGGGGGGTAGAAGTATCCGGGGCGGGGCAGGCGCTCACCGCCGGCCACCACCACCGCGCCTTGGGCCCGCGCATCAGCCACATGCGCCTCCACGGTCGCGAGCTGTATGTCGTCAACCAGCGGCCCCAAGTCCACCCCGTCCTCGCGTCCGTCTCCCACCTTTAGGGCCGCGGTGGCGGCCGTCAACTCGCTCACGAACGCGTCCAGGACGCTTCGATGGACAAACACACGCTCCGTGGATGTGCAAATCTGCCCGGTGTTGGCGAAGCAGGAGTCCGCCACCAGCCGCGCGGCCGCCGCCACGTTCACCCCTTCGTCGACAATGAAGGCGTCCTTGCCGCCCAGCTCCAGAATGGCTTTGGTCGTGCGGTGCCCGCAGATCTGGCCGATGTGCCTCCCGGTCCTCACGCTGCCCACAAACATCACCACGTCAATCCCCTCGTGCTGCACCAGCGCCTCCCCCGCGTGCGGTCCGTCACCTAAGAGGACATTCACAACCCCCGCTGGCAGGTGATCGAAGGCATGCGACACCATGTACAGCAAAGACAGGGGTGTCTTTTCCGACGGCTTGATGACGACCGTATTGCCCACCGCCAGATTGGGCGCCAGGGTTTCCATCGCCACCTGAAGCGGAAAGTTCCAGGGGACAATGCAGGCTGCCGTCCCGCGCGGCTCCCACCGCTGAAAGACCAGTTCGTCCGCGGGCGCCCCTTGCGAACCCGCGCGAAAGTGCACGGCCAGCTCAGCAAACTCCCTGAGCCAGGATGCTGCGCCCAACACCTCGGCACGAGCCTGCGGCAGTGGCTTGCCATTCTCGGCCGTCAGGATGTCCGCCAGGCGCTCGGCCTCGTGCTCGATCCGCGCGGCCGCCTGCAGCAGCAGCGGACGGCGTCCCGCAGGCCCGAGTCCCCTCCAGGCCGTCCGTGCGCGGTGTGCGCTGGCCACCGCATCCGCCACGTCCTCCGGTGTCCCCGCCGGTATGTGAGCAATGACCGCTTCAGTCGCGGGGTTCCTGACCGGCACCACATTGTTTCCCGTACTGGCCGTCAACTTCCCGGCGATCCAGTGCCGTTCCACCCATCCACCTCCCTATAGGACGACTATAGTCGTCCTAGCGATGACGCGCAACACAAAACATTTTTACGAGGCGTGCGCCGGCCGCCGATAAGGACGTTCTGTGGCGCAGACGCTGGCGCTGGGGTGTATGTTGTATCCAGGATGAAGAAGATGGAGAACATCCAAGGCTCCTGTTCGCATGGCCAAGTGGCCGGCAATAGCGGGCAGCCTGCCGCCCCGGAACCCCACCTGAGGGCGGCAGGCACCGCCGCAGTGTGGGTTGGCCAGCCGCAGCCAGCGAACCCATGGCGCACGGTGTCCAAGCCGCGCGCGTGGATCGTCCGGCTCGGGCACTGCGCCGCACACACGCCAATCACGGAGAGGGGTTGACGCCGCGTGGCGTTGGACCGTGACAGCTCGATCCCCCTGTATCAACAGGTGGCGGGGATCTTGCGTCAGCACATTGAGGCCGGGGAATACCCCCCCGGTACCCGCCTACCCAACGAGGACACCCTGCGTCGCCGGTACGGCACGAGCCGCGTGACCATCCGCACCGCCGTGCAGATCCTGGCCGACGAAGGCTTGGTGGAAACGCATCATGGCAAGGGAACGTACGTCCGCAACGACGTCGTTACAATGGAGATGGGAGCGCTGCAGGGCTTCTATGGCGCGCTGCGGCGGAGCGGAGCCGCGGTGACCACTGAATTGCTCACGTGCGACCTCGTGCCCGCTCCGCGAGACGTTGCACATGCGTTGCACGTCGAGGCTCGGGCAGAGATTCGGCGGCTGCAGCGCTTGTACCGGGTGAATCAGCGGCCCATGGCCCTCACCACCAGCTACCTCTGGAGCAACCTGGCCCTGGAGTTTTCCCAGGCGGCGTCCACCACAGTTTACGGATTGTTGGCCGGCACCATTTCGGCTCCCCTCCAGGAAGCACGCTGGACGGTTTCGGCCGAAGGCGCCTCGGCTCGCCAGGCCGCCGCCTTGGACGTGTCGGCCGGATTTCCCCTGCTGGTGTTGTCGCGCACGACGCTATCCAGCGACGGTGTGCCGCGGGAGCACACCGTGCACCACGTGGTCTCCAGTCTTTACCGGCTCTACGTATCGGTCCACCGTGACGAGCGCCCGCTCGAGGAAGACTTCCTGATTCGAAGCTAATCCCGGGTAGGCTGAGACGGACCTCATGGCCCGGGCTCCGTGGCGGCATCAGCCCGCTCTGGCTGGTCAATCCGGCCCGGCTAGCGGGGTGCCCTCCACGATGTGCGGCTGAAGCGCCTCCTCGGTGTACCACATGGGCACGAGTTGCCCCGCGGTCCAGAGATCCAGCTGGTTGACCGCCATGGGGCCGCTCTCCGCCGTGCCGCCCGGCACCACCCATCCCGACTGGTCCCAGTGCCCCACATCAAACACGTAGCGCGCCACGGAGGCGCCGGTGACCTGGAAGCTGCCGGGCCCATACGACGCCGCCCGCACGGTATCGCCGTCCCCCGGGAGCCCGACGTCCAGCGTGGGCCAGTGGTTCGGGGCCTCGGCGGCCAGCGCATGCGCCGCTTGGAGGCGGTGCGCGCCGCCCCAGCGCCAGCGGGACGGGTCCGGACCCCAGCGCGCCCCCAGCTCGGCCACCGCGGAGTGAAACGCGTCGGTCGCCATCTGGGCGGGCAGGCCCGGCAGCAGGTCCACGAGGCGCGCCCTGAGGCGGGCCAGCGTGGCGGCCGCCCCGGCGTGAGCACCGGTGGCGGCCTCCCGCGCCAAGTCCTCCCCGACCCGCTCCGCCAAGACGTGCCGCACCAGGTGTTCTCGCCAGGTGTTGTACACCAGCGGCAGAGCGCTCTCGGCATCCAGCGACCCATCCCACCCGCCAAGCCGCTGCAGCACCACGGCCTCGAGCGGCGTGGCGGGAATCCGGTCCCGGCTCCAGCGGGCAAAGGTGGCCGCGGGCCGGGACCGGACGTCTTGGTGCACCGCCGCCATCATGTCGGCCGTCCAGCCATGCGGGCGCTCCTGCAGCAGGGACCAAATCCTCCGCGCCCGGTGCTCCGCCGCAAACACCGGCGCGATGGCGTAAGGATAGCTCGGGCCCACCACGCGGTTGTTGGCCGTGACCAGCACGTCGTCCTCGGGATCCACCACGGACGGCCAGGCCTCGAACGGGATGAAGCCGGCCCAGTGGTGCTCCGGCGCATCGGCCACCGGTCCCAGGAGATTCTCGACCGGGCGCCGCGGCACGCGGCCGCGCATCAGGTAGCCGATGTGCCCTGCCGTGTCTGCCGCCAGCAGGTTGTTGACCGGGTCGACCCAGTCCTGCTGAGCTTGAAACAGCGCGGACACACTGTCCGCGCGGAGCATGTCCCAAAGGCACCGATACTGGGCAGGCACCGGGTCCAAGGCCGTGGCGCGCAGCACCAGGACCGTGTCGGCGTCCAGCCGGGCCACCACCGGACCCAGAGCGGTGCGCTCGCACAGGACCGACGCATCCGCGGCACCGCGCACGGCAATGACGTCGACCCTCGAGTCGGCCACGTGCGCCGCGCTCTCCAGGTAAAGATCCTGGGTATCCGCGCCCGTGTGGGTGATGGCCCACGCCACCCGCGCATTGTGGCCGAAGTGGGGCAGCCCCGGCACGCCGGGAAACGAGAGCCCCATGGCGTCAAGCGTGCCGCCCGCCACATGTACGGGATAGTAGACGTTGGGCAGCTCCACCCCGCGGTGGGGGTCCCCCGCCAAGAGCGGGCGGCCGGTGTGGGTGCGCGACCCGCCCAGCGCCCAGCTGTTGCTCCCCTGCTCGCCCTCGATCGTGACATCCGGGAGGCGGACCGCGTCCAAGGGGATCGGCGGGCCCGAGGATTCTCCTCCGGGGGGCAGGATCAGGAGCGAGTCGCCGGACAGCATCCGCACTAGGTCCGTGAGCGCGCGGGGGCCAGCCCGGCGCGCCACGCGACTCCACCAAAGCTTGCGCTCCACCACGCCCATGAGGAGATGGCGGGCTTTGAACACGGCCAGGCAGTCCTCGCCCCGCCACGGCACGGCCTCCTCGCGGACCGAGGCCGGCATCCCCGCATTTACCCCGGCGGTGTAGGCGTCCACCATGGCGCGTGTGCTGTCGTCCAAGCCGCGGTACTCGTCCGCCACCACGAGTCGGAGGCCCAGAGGCCGCCAGAACTGGTCGGACGCCACCGCCGAGGGCCCTCGTGCCGCGGCCAGCTCCCCGTACGCCTTTCGGCGGTCCCCGTCCATTTGCGTCCACCGGTCCTGGGCATGCACCCATCCCTGCCCGTAGAGGGCCCCCCTCTCGTCGGACGCCCGGATGTGGGCCACGCCCCATTCGTCTCGCCGCACCACGATCGCCAGTGTGTCCGCCCCCCTGGTTCCTGCGCTAAGAGCCGATCCGCCAGTTGTTGTACCACTGGTCGGTCGTGATGGGATTGTACTGCGACGTCACCCCGTGCACGGTGGGCAGCGTCACTTCGTACGTGGTGGCCGTCGGCATGTACAGCACGGGCAGGTTCTGGGCGGCGTACTGCTGGTACTGGTCCAAGATGCGTTGGCTCTGGGACAGGGGCGCGGTGTGGGCCTCCCGCATCAGCGTGGTCATCTCCGTGCTCTGATACCCGCCGAAGTTCACCCCGCCGTTCGGGGTAAACAGGTCCGTGCCCAGCGGATAGAAGTTGGGCACGTAGCAGTACCCGCCGCCCCACCACACCATGTCCCACTTGTTCTTGTTGGACGGCGTGGCAATGGTGCTGACCACTTGGTTGAACGGCAGCTGGTTCAGGGTTACGCGGATGCCTTCCTTGCCCCAATCCGTCTGGATGAGCTGCGCGATGTTGGTGTCGGTGGTGCTGCCCGACGCAATCAGGAACTTGAACTGGAGCGTCTGGCTGCCGCGGGTCATGACGCCATGCGTCAGCCGCCAGCCATGCCGCTCCAGCAGCGCCTTGGCGGCGCCGATGCTGTAAGCGTACTTGGTGATGTGCGGATCATAGTACTGATTCTTGGGCAAGGCCGGGACCGGCCCGTTGGTCGGCACGGCCAGCCCCAGGTCAAAGTCCTTGATTATGGCGGGCTGGTCGATGCCCATCTGGAGCGCCTGGCGAATGTACAGGTGCGAAAACAGCGAGCCGATCCCCGGCGCGGACGGCGACATGTTGGGCACCATGTAGTTGAAGCAAAACGAATACGGCGCGACCGACAGCCGATACCCCTCCGCCGTGAGTGCCTGGTGGTCCTTGTAGTACGAATTCGGCACGGCGGCCGTGGCAAACACCCGGCGCCGCAGGCTCGCAAACTCGCTGGCCGACGACGTCTCGTAGTCAAACAGGAGCGTCTTGATGGTGGCGCGGTGCCCGTTGTACTTCGGATTGGCCAAAAGGGTCCAGTACTGGTTGTTGACGAACTTGCCTATCCGATACGGGCCATCCACCACGCGAAAGACGGGGTTTGACGGCGACTTGGCCACCTGGTTGATGAAGGTCATCTCGGCCGTGATGCCGTGGTGCTGGTCCCACGTGGCCTTCGGAATGGGGATGAGCTGCGCCAGGCCGTTGTGCTCGAACCACACGGGGTTCACCGACTCCGTGGTGGTGACCACCAAGGTGTCGGGGTTGGGCGTGGTGACGCTCTTCCACAGCCCGGGCATGCCGCCCACCCCCGTGAAGCAGTCGGTCCACGGGGCGTTCGGCTCATTGGCCGCCCGGATGATGGCGTAGCTGTAGGCCGCATCGGCCGAGGTCACCGGGGTCCCATTGGACCAATGCCACTTGGGATTGAGGGTCACCGTGAACGTGCGGTCGTGATTCGTCACCCGGATGCTCTTGGCAATCGACCGCCGCAAGTCAATGCCATCCGTCTTAGAGATGTACAGCAGGGGGCGGTACAGCAGCGCCGCGGTGGTGGCGTTCTGCGTGCCGCACGCCGCAGCCGAATCGGTGGGAAACCACCAGTTGACCTCCGATTGCACGCCGCCCACCAGCGTGACCGTCTGAGCGGTCGGCGCGGAGGCGCTGGGGGATCCGCACGCCGCCAGCGTGGCCACCAGCAGCGCGGCCAACACCACCCCCACTGAGCCCTTGCCCATGCCCTCGCCTCCTGTCCTCCTGAGCCCACGGGCCATCCTGCGCCCGTCCGTGCTCCGTCCGCGCTCTCCGGACGTTGGCCGGCTCCTTCGCGGACCGCCTGGGCGCCTCCTGCTTTCGTCAGAATGTTTTTAGAACACGGCCGCGGGAGAGCGCTGGCGCGCATCACGAGGGTGCAGGCAGAAAGGGCCTGGCCGCCGGGTGCCCACCCCGCGCGGCTCCGGACGGCGACGGCGTCAGGCCGAATCCGGGGCGGATGCCTCCGGCCGGCGGCCGTCGCCAATGGCCAACAGCTGGCCCTGCAGGTGCAGGTGCTGCGCGCCGTACGCGGTGTGGGAGTTGAGCGCCGCCGCGGCGCGCCGGGCCCTTTGCTGAAGCTCCCGGCGATCGCGCCACACCGCCTCCACCGCCTCCACAAAGGCCGCCACCGTGTAGCTGGCGGCCACGGCGCCCGCACCCGTCTCGCGCACCCGGTCGGCCGGCGCCCCAAACGGCGACACCACCGCCGGCAGACTCGCCAGCCAGGCTTCAGACAGCGTCAGGCTGAAGGTTTCCGCGTAGGCGGAGGGCAGGAGCACGGCGAACGGATTGACCGCCGCCAAGCGGCCGTACACGTCACGAGGGCGGTAGGGCCCGCTGAAGGACACGCCGGCCAGGTTTTCCAGTGTTGGCCACTGATGGCCCGCCGTGCCGGCGAAGTGCACCCCCACGCCCCGCCCCACCAGGGCCGGCACCAGCTCGCGCAGGAGCGCCTGCCCCTTCTGGCGGCCCTGGTACCCCAGCACCACGACCACCCGCTCCGGCTCCCGCTCGGCGGGGGCGCGGCGCGGCGGCTCGCGCCACGGCGGAATCACCACAGCGGGCGTCGGGCCCAGCACCGATTCCACCTGGTGCTGCGCCGCCCGCGACGGATACTCCACCCGATCCGCCATGGCCACGATCTCGCCGCTCGCGGCGCGCCACCGACGGATGTCCCGCGTGAGCGGCGCGCGGTCGCCCACCAGCTCGACTTTGCTGGCCAGGCACGCCCGGCAGCCGTCGGGGTCGTCCGGCGCCCCGCAGTGGTGGCCACGAGGCCCCATCAAGGTGTAGTCCGGGCACAGGAGCGCGTAGTCATGCGCGGCCAAGGTGACGGGCAGTCCCAGGGCCTTGGCGGCCGCCATCGCCACCGGGGCGGCCCCCATGGCGTGGAGGGCATACACCGCGTCCACGCGGTACCGGGTCAGCATGTCGGACCAGGCCGACACCAATTCGGGATCCCGCACTAGGCGCCCGCCGTCCCACGCGGCGGGTGGCAGGGGCCAGGACGACTGCGGCAGATGGCGCTCTCGGAGACTGGCGGTGGGCTCTTCCAAATACACCCGGCGGGAATCCGTCCAACTCACCAGCACCTCGTAGACGGAAGACAGGTGCTCCACCAGCGTCTGGCTCACACTTTCGACCCCACCGGCGCCCCGGTGGGGATCGGTCCACAGCTGAAGCCAAAGGCGCGGGCGGCGCTTGGGGCGGTAGACCCGAATCTGCCCGGCCCACGCGTCAGCAATCTGCCGCACGTGGCCGGTCGCGAGAAAGCTCGCGACCGCCGCCCTTAAGTCGGGGTGGCGCCGCAGCAGTTCTTCGTCGGCCGCCTGGCTGCCCACGGTCGTGTCTCGCACCACCCCGTGCTCGTCCATCGACCGATGGCCATGGTGGTACACGAACGTGCGGTCATCCAGCACATTGAGAAAGCCCTCGGCGTGCGCGCGGCGGCAGAAGTCCACTTCTTCGCCGTACCCCAGCCCAAACGCCTCGTCGAGGGGGCCCACCGCGTCTAGGGCCTCGCTCCGAATGTAGAGGCAGAAGCCCACGCCGGACGGCACCTCGGGGTAGAGTCGGCCCGCGCGCGGCGAGCGACTCTGCAGAAAGGCCGAGCAGGCGTCGGCCAGCCGGAGCGAACAGGGAATCGACAGGTCCGCCGCCCAATTCGAGAGAGGAGTGGCGGTGGCCACTCCAGGGCGGCTCCACGCCGCCTCGGCCAACTTGCCCAGCCAGTGCGGCGTCACCACCGCGTCGGAATTGAGCAGCACCACGTCGTGCCCCGGCGGCCGGAGCGCCATGCCCTCGTTGGCCGTGGCGGGAAACCCGCGGTTCTCCTCGTGCCGAACGAAGTGCGCGCCGGGCCAGGCCGCGGCCACCGCGGCGATGCGGGCGGCGGCGGCGGCATCGGGCGTGGCATCGTCAATGATGGCCACGGACAGCGGATGGTGCGCGGTCGTAGCCGCCAAGGCCGCCAGGGACTGCTCGACGTACGCCACCGCCCCATACACCGGCACCACGACGTGCACCGGCCGAAGCCGGCGATATAGGAGGCGCCCTCCCTCCCCCAGCGGCTCCGCCGGCGTGAGCCCGGCCGCCACGCACGCGGGCTCCGCGTCGCGCCCGCCGAACACGATCCCCAGCGGCGGGAGGCACGCGGCCCATGCGCCGAAGTCCGCGGGCAGGGCACCCTGAGCCAGCACGATGCCGTCTACCGCCGTGGGGCCTTGGTCGGGCCGCAGCACCGAAAATCCATGCGCCTCCCAATAGTGGGCCTCAAGGCCCAAGTCTGGCAGCGGCTCACACACCAAGAGGCGCCGGCGCCAGCCGACCGCTGTCAGCAGATCCAGCAGCGCCCGGCGCTCCGACCCGCCATCGAGAAACGCCCGCGCCGCCGCCAAGGGGGGAGCCGCATCGTGCCCGTCCAGCAGCTGCTGCTGGACCGTCTCGGCGGTCTCGCGGCCGCCGAGATGCGCGGCCACCCGCCGAGCGACTCCACGGATCTGGGCGGAGTCCGCGCCCCTGGCCTCAGGCATGACTGGCCTCAATTTCGCGCCAGACAAGCGTCCAACTCCGCTCGAGGTCAGCCGCGGCGCCGCCCACCGCCCGGGGGCCCCACGGGGCCAGCACGTGTTGAAACCAGGGATCCAAGGCGGCGCCGCCGAGAACCAGCGTGGAGCCCGGGACCGCGAGGCGAGACAGGTACTGGGCGTAGGGGTAGGCCTCTTCGTGCACGGCCACCTGGGCACCGCCGAGGCCCAGGGCCCGGGCCGCACCCTCCAGCTCGCGCCGCACCGCTGCGGCCTCTTCAAACGCGGGGTCCACCAAAACCAGCCAGGGCTTGGCCGTCCCATATCGACCGGCGGCATGCGCCCAGGCCAGCACGCGCCGGGCGGGCGAGGCGAAATCGGGTGCCATCCCCATCACCGGCGCGCCGGTGGGCCGAATGGCCGGGGCCAGCGGCAGGTAGAGGGTGGGGGCGTCCCCCCCGGACCCGCGGCGCCACTTTCTCTCAAAGAGACGCCTATTCCGGGCCAGCAGGGCGTGGGCCCCTTCCCGATCTTCTCCGAACGACACACTGCCTACGTGATGGACGTACACCCGCGTCGAGATGCCCAGCCGGTACCCGGCCATCTGGGCCCGCACCCCCCAGTCGTCATCCTCAAACATGCCCGGGCTGAAGCGCACATCCAAGCCGCCGATCCGGTCCAGCACCGCACGGCGCGCCATGAGGCAAAACCCCACCAGGCGCGGCACCGGCTGCACCGCGCGCCCGGGCGCCGCGCGCCACGCCGCGGCCCACTCCAAGAAGTGGGACAGGGCGTAGGGGGACGGCCGCCGCTGCGGCCCCGTGACCTGGTTGGTTACCGGGCCAATCATGCCGAGACCCGGATTCGATTCCAGATCCTCGACCAAATCGCTGTCCCACTGCCGCGGCACCAGCACGTCGTTGTTCAGCAGCACCACATAGTCGCCCTCGGCCGTCGCGAGTCCCTGATTCACCCCGGCCGGAAATCCCACGTTGACCACGTTGTCCACCCACTGGACGGTCACCGGGCCCAGCTGGCGCGGCAGCCGCTCCAAGAACTGGCGCGTCCCGTCGGTCGACGCGTTGTTGATGATGACCAGCTGGGTCGGGAGTGTCGCGTTCATCAAGACGTGGCCGACGGCCTCCGCCGTCATCTCCACGTGGTTCCACGCCAGCATCACGATGGTGAGGCGGGGCTTGGCGGCCGTCATTGGGTTGTGGCGGGCGGAATGCCCAGCCGCTCCAGCAGGCGCTCCGTCACGCGGGCCGGCTCAGTTGGGTGCCACTCCGCGAGGCCATGCTCCAGCGCCTGCGCCATCTGGGCCGTGGCGCGAGCCCAGGAGTGCTGGGCCGCCTCGCGGCGCGCCCGCTCTCGCATCGGGCGCGCCGCCGCCTCACCGGCCAGCAAGGCGCGCACCACCGCCCGCGCCGCGGCGTCGATGTCCCGAGGGGGCACCACCCACGCCGTGTCCCCGTCGCGCGCAAAGTCTTCCGTGCCAAACGGCTGCGTCACCACCACCGTCCCGGCGGCCATCGCCTCCAGCACCGGGACGTGATAGCTCTCCGCCCATGACACCGACAGCATCACGTGGGACCGCTGGTAGTGCGCCCGCAGCGCATCGTGGGGCACGGTCCCCAGGCGCCGGATCCACGGTTCGGCAGGAATCTGCGGCGCCTGACCAAAGACGTGCCACTGGACGTCCCGATCTGGGAGCGCCCCCCGCACCAGCTGCATGGTCCGGTAAGCCTCGCGGGTGCCCTTCCAGCGAAACGTGTGAGCGTAGCTCACCACCACCGGCGGGTCGTCGGGCCACGCGGGCAGGGGCCCCTCATCCGGAGCATCGACGCCGTTGTGCACCAGCGTGGGCCGCGACCCGTACAGGCGCGCATACTGGTCCTGCAGCCAGCGCGAGTTGGCCAGCCGGTACAGCGGCAGGCGGAAGCAATAGCGCGCCGCCTCCACGAACGACCCGGGATCGGGCTCGTCCACGGCAAACAGCTCTTCCAGGTGCTGCATGAAATGCACCTTCAAGCGCCCGGACGCTTGGCCAACCAGCGGCACGGTGGTGAAGTGCGTCGCGACCTGCACGTCAGCGGGCGAAAGCCCGTCTGCCGCGAGGGGTGCGATGGGCAGGTGAGCCACCACCTGGGGCAGGACGTCGCGAATCCCGGGGTCCGGGAGCGCCACGGACACCACCGCCACGTCGTGCCCTAAGCGGGCCAATCCGTCCGCATGCCGCAAAACCGAAAAGACGCCCCCGCTGGGGCTCACCGAGGGCAAGAGAAATTGGATCCGGGCCATACCCCGCCCCCTTTGTGCGGCGCCCCGTCCGGGCTGCCGCTAGGATCTTGAAGCTCGCCGCGGGCGGCGTCCATCCTACGTGCGGTTTTGACTCACGGGAGGGCGCGGCGGGCCATTACGAGCCGGTCGCCAGAAACTCCGCCCAGCGCTCCTCCAATCGCTCCCGGTCGGGCGCGAGCCGACCTTCCGACGGCACGGTGATCATCGCGCCCTGAAGGCCTTTTAACCCGTGCTCCAGCATGGGCCCATCCTGAATCGCGGCAATGTCGCGGCGAACCGCCACCACCAGGTCGGGCCGGATGCCCACCAGATTCTGATCAAAGGCGGCATGGTGGATTTTGCACAGCGACAGGCCGTTGGGCACAACCGCCAGACCCCGGGGGTGTGCGTCCGGCAGGATGTGGGCCGCGTCCAGCAGCGACGGCAGCGCGAGGCGGCACATCGCACAGCGATAGCGATAGGCATTCAGCACCTCGGCCCGGAAGCGTGCCTGATGCAGGCGAGCCTTGGTCACGCGCTCCACCCAGCCCCGCTGGTCCTCGGACAGCGCCCGCCCCACCGGCACCAGCAACTGCTCCTCAAATGCCAGCACAAACCGGAGGTGTTGGGGCTCCTCGCCCACCACCCACACGGGGTAGATGGGCAGATACATGGCGGGCGCCACCCCCAAAAACCAGATCATCGGCAGCCCCGCCTCGTGAGCCATCCGAATCGCGCGGTTGGGAGCCGCCTGCGGGTCGGTTCCCCGGTACATGTAGCGCTGCAGGCCTTCGACGCCCGGCTCGTCGGCATAGGGCGGCGTCTGGCCCGGCGGCGTAAACGCCGTGCGCATCGAGAGCGCGGCATCTAACTGCCGCGGCTTCATGATGCCCCCCTGCTCATTCATGAGGGCGATGGGCTGGCCGTCCACGGAAAACCCTCGGAGGTCCTCGCGGCGAAACAAGCGGGCATGCGAGGGGTCAAGGGTGTCCAGCCACGCCATGGCCAGCTGCCGAACCCGGCGCTCGTACTCCAGATTCACCGGGAAGCCTCCCTCCCTTGGGGGAGCCTAGGCCGATCGCAGCAGGTTCATGGCTTGGGTCGTGCGGCGAAGCCGCTCCGACACCACCCGCGCCAGATCCAGCAATACCGTCTGCGCCAGCGCCGGCTCGTGCGCACTCAAGCTTTGAAACCCTTCCCACGACAGCTCCCGCACCCGGCAGGCCGTCCCGGCGCGAATCGATGCGGACCGCGGCAAGCCATCCAAGAACGCCTGCTCGCCAAACACCGACCCAGCCAAGAGCTGCGTCAGCCGCTGCTCGCCCCCGTCGGCCGACGACACCAGCACGTCCAGTTCGCCCGACTCCAGCAGGTACACCGTGCGGTCCGCCGCGCCCGCCTCCACCAGCATCTCCCCGGCGGCGACGTCCTCAGTCGAGCCGTAGCTCCACACGCGGTCCCACTCGGACGGCGCGAGCGCCTCCAGGAACACGATGGGTGTGGTGTGGACCGGCACGCCAAAGATGGCGGTTTCCGACACGCGCGCGACGGGGAGAATCGCGCCACCGCCCTGGAACATGGGCACCGCCGCCAGTTCGGTGGCGGCGGCCGGCTCCTCGAAGCCCGGGGCGCGGACCTGCACGTCGGGCGTCGCCAGCTGCCGCTGGCGCAGCGCGCCGGTGCTGCCCCAAAAGGCCCAGGAGCCCGCGGCCGCCACGACGATCAGCCCACCCCACAGCACGTCGGGCGCCCCCCGCAGCAACGTGGGGCCCAAGGTCAGGCCTAAAAACATGGCACTGTACTGCGCCATCCCCACGACGCTGAAGTAGAGAGCCTCTCGCCCTGGCAGGGGCAGCTCGCCCAGCAGCTGGTTGATTTGGGTGGCCCACAAGATTTCGCCCAAGCCGTACAGGACCATCGCGGCCACCCACACCCCAACCGAGTTGGCCAGCCCCCCAAGCGCCAGCGCCGCCGCGCCCAGCAGCGCGCCCGCCAAAAACATGCGCGTGGGGCGCAGCCGGCCCAGGTACTTGCCCACCAGTGGCTGGAAGGCCACCACCATCACGGTGTCAATGGCCAACAGCGGGCCCAACAGCTGGGGGCCGTTGGCGAAGTGCCGGGTGAGATCGAGCGGCACCGTGGCGTTGAGCTGTGCCTCCACCAAGATGGCCGAGAGCATGGCCAGCGCGCCCAGGAGGAGAGCTCGGTCGCGGGCCAGGGTGGCCATGGCCGCGCCGAACCCCTTGGGGGCGGCGGATGCGTCCCCCGGGCCGCTGCGGCCTTGGTCTCGGCGAGCAAAGCCGGCGTAGATAGGCACCACCAGGAGGGCCAGCAGGGCGGCCACCACAAAGAGTGGCGTGGCACTGTGGCCCGCCGCCAGCACCTCGGCGGCGACCAATAGCCCGACCATGACGCCGACATTGGAAATCCAATACAGATAGTTTTGGACCAGCCCGCGATGTTCCGGCTTGGTACTCTGGTTGGCCAACGCATCGATCGCACTGCGGCCGACCGGCCGCAGCGCACCAAATATCACGAGAATCACGGCCAGGGGCAGGACGGCATGCACCAGCCCCATGGCCGCCACAGTCAGCGCCGTGAGCACGCCCCCCACGGCATACGACCGCACTAGTCCCAGGCGGTCCGCCAGATATCCCCCCACGACGCCCAACAGCCAGCCGGAGAGAAACGGCAAGCCGGCCAGCAAGCCGGCCAGCGGCAGGGAAAACCCGAGCGCCAGGTGAAAGTAGAGGGCCAAAAACGGCGTCAGCATGTAGTTGGCCACGGCCCGAAGGCCATCCACCACCAACAGCAGGGCCAGTTGCGGATTCAGCACCTCGCGCACGCGAGGTGCCACCGGGCGGGGCGCGTCCAGCGCCGCTTGGCTCACGAAGCGTTGCCTCCTTGGCATCAAGTAAAATCCGCATCAAGCCATAGCGCTTGCCGTGCCGTCGCGGGGCAGGGCCTAGAAGTCCCGGGGCCATTCGGCACTGCTGGCGAAAACTCCTGCAGGAGTGTCCGCGGGTAATTTCCCTCACTCCGGGAGGCAGGCGCCTGACCGCCGACGCAGGTCCCGCCGCCAGCGCGAGAGGGCGCGGCACGCCTGGTTCATGCCCGCC
>JAKADP010000059.1 GCA_021820465.1 Bacillota bacterium | reverse complement strand
AATCCGTATTCGCGCTCCAGGCGCTCCTGAATGACGTCCAGGTGCAGGAGGCCCAAAAATCCCGCCCGAAAGCCAAAGCCAAGGGCCGCCGATGTTTCCGGCTCAAACGTCAGCGCGGCGTCGTTCAGCAGCAGCTTCTCCAACGCCTCCCTCAGTCGGCCGTAATCCTCCGCCGCCACCGGATATAGGCCCGAAAACACCATCGGCTGCGCGGGGCGATACCCGGGCAGCGCCAGGGCGGCCCGCCGCTCGGTTCCGGTCACCGTGTCGCCGACACGGGTTTCGTGGACGCTGCGGATCGAGGCTGCGAAGTAGCCCACCTCCCCCGGGCCCAGTCGGGCGACGGGCTCGCGGGCGGGTCGAAACACGCCAACCTGGTCCACCTGGAACTGCCCGCCGCCCGCCATGAAGGAGACACCGTCTCCGGCCTGGATCGCGCCGTCCATCACGCGGATATACACCAACACGCCCTGATAGGTGTCGTACCGGGCATCAAACACCAGCGCGCGCAGCGGCGCCGCCGCATCCCCCGTGGGCGCGGGCACCTCGCGCACCACCGCCTCCAGCACATCGGCAATGCCCACCCCGGCCTTCGCCGACACCAACAGCGGAGGCTGGTCCAAGCCCACCTCCTGCAGCTGGCGAACCGCCGCCTCGGGATCCGCGCTGGGCAGGTCGATCTTGTTGATGATCGGCACAATGGCCAGATCATGCTCCAGCGCCAGGTAGAGGTTCGCAAGTGTCTGCGCCTCCACCCCTTGGCTCGCGTCCACCACCAACAGCGCCCCCTCGCACGCCTTCAAGCTGCGCGACACCTCATAGGCAAAGTCCACGTGGCCCGGCGTGTCGATCAGGTTCAGCTGGTAGGTCTCGCCGTCCGACGCCGTGTACGCCATGCGCACCGCTTGGGCCTTGATGGTAATGCCGCGCTCCCGCTCCAGCTCCATCTGATCTAAGAGCTGCGGCGCCATGTCGCGGGCGGCCACCGTCCCCGTCGCCTCCAGCAGGCGATCCGCCAGCGTCGACTTGCCGTGATCGACATGGGCGATGATGCAGAAATTCCGAATCCGGCTCTGGTCGTGCGTCATCACGTGGGCGATCCTCCGTCATGTCGTTCCGTCATGCTTTCCGCCATTATAGAGATAGACCCCCGCACGCCGCGCTGGGCTTTCGCACCGGGCCTCATCCCGGCGCTTGCGTGTGGCGCGCCGCCGTGGGCGCAGGGCGGCCGCGAAGCGCCGACATGGCGGCGGCCACCACGAGCGCCCCGACGGCGGTGTAGAACGCCACGTGAATGCCGTGCAGGAACGCCCGGCCGGTGGCGGCCGACAGCCGCGCACTGCCGACGAAAATGGCAAAGGCCAGCTGGCGGTTGATGGCGTTGGCGGCCACCACCAGCGCCATCGAGAATGACAGCACCATGCCCAAGTTGGAAATGGTCCGGAGCAGGCCGGAGGCGACACCGAACGACCCCGGGGGCGACGCTTTCATCACAGCGGCATTGTTGCTCGGGAAGAAGCCCGCGCTGCCCAGCCCGTTGACCATGCTTACGGCGCTCACCGTCCACAGCGGGCTCGAGAGCCCCAGACCCGCATACAGCAGCAGGGCGACACACTGAATCCCGAGACCCACCGTGGCAGGCACGGCCGGCGACAGGCGGTCGGCCAGCCGCCCAGACCACGGCGCCACGATGCTGCCCAAGATGTAACCGGGCACCAGCCACAGGGCCGCCTCCAGCGGAGACAGCTGTCGGACGCCCTGCAGATACATGGTGATGAGAAACAGGACGGCAAAGTTGGCCAGCGCCTGAAAGAAGCTGGCCAAAAACGATGGCGTGAGGGTCGGGACTTTGAACAGATCCAGGTGGATCATGGGATCCGTGGTCCGACTCTCCACCAGCGCAAACGCCGCCAGCAAGAGCACCCCGGCCGCCAGAAACGCAGCAAGCGTCGCCGAAAACGGCACGGACGTCATCTGCACTAGTCCCCACAGGATGGACATGAGGCCTGCGCCCAGCAGCAGCATGCCCGCCACGTCCAAGCGCCGCGGCTGGCGCTCGGCGTGCGCGTCCAGCACATACAGCGATAGAATCAGCGCGGCGCCCCCAATGGGCACGTTGATCCAAAAAATCCAGCGCCACGACAGTAGGGTGATGAGGGCTCCGCCCGCCAGAATGCCCAAGACGGCGCCGATGTTCCAGCCAATCGCGGTAAAGCCATACGCCCGCCCCCGCCGCTCCCTGGGGAAGATATCGGCAATGACGGCGCCGCTGTTGGCAGAAATGAAGGCCCCACCCACCCCCTGCAGCACCCGAAAGGCCACGATGGACGCTTCGTTCCAGGACAGCGCGCACAGCGCGGAGCCCACGATGAAAATCAGAAAGCCGGCTTCGTACATGCGCACGCGGCCAAACATGTCCCCCAGGCGCCCCACTTGCGTCGCCAGCAGCGTGATCACCAGCAGATACCCCAGCACGACCCACACCACGGCGGAGAACCCCACGTGCAGGTTTGTGCGCATGACGGGCAGCGCCAAAATCACGATCGTCGTGTCCACCGCGGCAATCAGGGTCCCAATCACAATCACCAGCAGCTGCAGGCTGGTGCGCCGCTCACTCATGGCCGCCAAATCCCTTCCCCCCTGCTGTCACCCATCGCCGCCGCACGGCCGGCGGACTCCCAGCATAGGGTAAGCCGGGCCGCCAAGGCCAGCATCCGCCTCGGGGCCGAGGCGGACACCAAGGACGCGTCGGGTGGCTCTCCGGAATTTGAGCGCCGTCGCCGGGCCGCGCAGCGAAACGCGTGATGATGGCGCCCTGCCCAGGGGACCCGCGATCAGGCCACTCCCCGCCAACGGGCGGAAGCCGCACGGGGCCGGGAGAGCAGATAGCGGCCGTCGTTCAGGGGCGCCCCGCTCGGCGCCTCGCCTGTGCGTTCTTTAACGTACGCGGCCGTCTCAGTGGGTGCCGCCGTCCACGTGGATCGTCTGGCCGGTGATCCAGCTGGCTTGGTCTGATACCAAATACGCGATGACGTGCGCGATGTCGCCCGGCGTACCCAGCCGCCCCGCTGCCACTTTGGCCCGGATCACATCCTCGAGGGCCCAACCGGGGTAGTCTCGGAGATACTCCGCCGTGGTTTCCTTGGCCATATCTGTCATAACCGGTCCCGGCGCCACCGCGTTGATGGTGATGCCCCGCGGACCCAGATCGAGGGCCAAGTTCCTCACCATGGCCTCCACCGCCCCCTTGCTGGCCGCATAAACGGCGTGGCGGGCAAAGGGCGTGCCGACACTGACGGAGGAGCTGCACACAATGCGCCCGCCGCTTGGCATGAACGGCAGCGCCTGCTGCACCAAGAAAAACTGGCCGCGCGTATTGACGCCGAATACTCGATCGAAATCTTCGGGACGCGTGTCCTGGATGGCGCCAAAATACTCGACGCCCGCGTTGCTCACGAGAATGTCAATCTTGCCGAAGCGCTCGGCCACCCGGTTAGCCAGGCGGGCAATCTGCTCCACATCCCCCGAGTCGGCTCGGACAGCTTCGGCGTCTGCGCCGAGGGCGGTGAGCGCCTCCTGGGTCTCCCGCGCCCCTGCCTCATTGGCGATGTAGCTAAAGGCCACCGCCGCCCCGTCTGCGGCCAGCCGTGCCGCGATGCCGCGGCCGATGCCACGGCTCCCCCCCGTCACCAGCGCCACTTTCCCCGCCAGCGTGCTCGTCGCGACCACCCCCTCCGCCAGAACCCTACCACCTTTTGCCCCGCCATGCTTGTCCCTCGCCCCCGTCAGCCCCCAACGGCACCCTGGCTGACGGCGAGGCCGTCGACGCAGCGCCACCGCAGCCTCATGCCCTGGTCGCCGCGCAGCCCTCTGGGGTCTGAAACCGTTGAGCGCCCTGGCGCGTTGAGTCGAGCAGGGAGGAATAGCCATGCGGAGGCGGCGGTGGTATGGGGCGGCCGGCGTGGCGATCGCCCTCTTGGTGGCGGGCTGGACGGGGCAGCCCCCGGCCCACCGCCAGGTGACGGCCGTCCGGCTCCACGGAACGTGGCTCCCACCACTCTTGGGCCGCTTTGTCCCATCACTCCTCACCGTGCCGGTGGCCGTGCCTCGAGGATCGGCACCCACCCTGGCCTCCGCTCCCTCCGAAGCATTCGGCACCCCGATGGCGGGGCCGCTCGAGGTGGGTCAGCTGCAGGAGGTCGTCCCCCTTCCCACGGGCGTGCTGCCCCTTTGGTTCACGCAGCACATGGCCCGCCTGGGCTACCGCCAGGCGGGCTCGGGAAGGACGTCGACGGCGGGCGGTCCGGTGGTGCACTTCCTGATGTTTGCCCCTAGGTCGGCCGAAACGACGCTATCCATTACCGTCGCCTGGGTGCCGGCCGGCCCCAGACGCAGCGTCGCCGCCTACTGGGTGACCGAGGTGCTGCTCCCAACCCGTCCGGCTAAAGCCCGGCTGCCGTCCGACGTCGTGCGCGTCGTGGCGCGCTGGCAGGGCCGCACAGCGCGGCCTGTGCCACCTCGAGTCATCACCAGCCGTCCATGGATTCAGCGGCTCGTGGACGGGTTGAACCAATTGCCTCCCCCGCCCGACGGCATCACCAGCTGCCTGGCCGTCCCCGAGGTGCAGTTGACGCTCACCACCGCGTCCGGGCAGCACAGCACCGTGCTCACGGGTGGATGCGGCCTCACGGTCAATGGCGTGTCGCTGTGGGACGCCACGGGCGCCGTTACGGAGCAAATCAATGGCCTCTTCCCCCAGCAATCCCACACCGCGTCCCAGGCGTCGACCCCACCGTAGGTGCGCGCGTCAGCGCCCTCGCGTCGACCGCAGCCAGTCGGCAAGGATGCGGTTGAACTCGCTGGGCTTCTCCAGGCTTGGGAGATGCGCGGCGTCCGGGATGACCGCGAGGGTGGCGGACGGGCAGGCCCCCACCAGAAAATCGGCTGTCTCCCGCACGTCAGCGCAATCCTGATCCCCGACCACCACCAACAGGGGGATGTCCAATGTCGGGAGCGCGTCCACGTCAGATGCCCGACCGTCCAGGTACTCCACCGAGGTGTCCTCGTAGGCAAACTTCGTCCGGTTCATCTCACGCGCCAGCGCTCGCACCTCCGCCGGCACCGCCGCGGGGACGCGCCTCACGCCCACCACCCACGCCTGTTCTTCCAAATCCAGTGCGCGGTCGAAGTCTCGCGCTGCGTAAGCCTCCTCAATCTGGTCAAAGATCGGCTCGCGCGGCGCCCTCGCCTGATACCCCGATACCCCCGCCCCCACCAGCACGAGGCGCTCCACGCGCTCGGAATGCATGGCCGCCGCGTGCAGCACGGTGCCGCCTCCGAAGGAGCAGCCCACCAGGGTTGCCCGAGAAACCCCCAGCGCGTCCATCAGGGCAAAGAGGTCCTCAGTATAGGAGAGAGGGCCTGCAACGTGCGGCGAGCGTCCAAAGCCGCGCTGGTCATACCGAATCACGTGATGGATCTCGGCCAGCCACGGCATCTGGGGATCCCACATCCGATGGTCCGCCACGCCGGCATGCACCAGCACCACGGCGGAGCCCGCGCCCCGCTCCTCCGCAAACAGCACCACCCGGCCACCATGAATCGCTACGGGTGCCACCACGGCGATCTTGCCCCCTTGGCTGCGCGCGCTGGCTAGATTGAAACATAAGTTCCCTTACTTGTGAAGCCGCCAGAGCGACGGTAGGGGTCCGCACAGGCTGCCCATTCTGCCCCACGACACAGCCAGAGGGCGCACCGCCAAGTGCGCCCTCTGGCCCTGCACGCCAAGCTAGTCGCTAGTGCTGCCCACGCTCGTGAGCTTCTCGCTGGATCCGCTCACGACCCACAGCGCCGCACTGGTGGACCCTACCGGGATGGTCACCGTCCCCACCGTGCTGCTGACGCCCACGGCGCCAGCCGTTTTCCACTCCGTGCCAGCGGGCGCGGCGGGGAGCGTCACCGTGAGGGCGCTGGTGGCAGGAACCGGGTCACCCGCGGCATCGACGTTTACGACCGACAGCTCCACCGGGGTGTTGGCCGTCAGACTTACCGCGTTTGTGCTGCTGATGGGCTGCCCTTGGTACTCGATCAGTGGGGCCTGGGTCGCCGTCCCCGGCACGACCGTCACGGTGATCGAGACACTGGGCATCGTGTTGTTCGATACATCCTGAAACGTCAGGGTCGCCGTCCCGGCCCGGCCCAAGTCCAGCGGCGGAATCTGAAACGCGCCGCTGGAATACACGCGGCCGCTGTCGTTCAAAAGCCACTGGTCGCTGCTGTATGCGATGCCGCGGTTCGTGGTGTTCAGGGAAGCCACGGCCGGGTTGCTGCTCGTGACCAGCAGGGAGTCCCCCGCAATGAAATCATTGGCGCGCCAGTAATTTCCGCCATCGTGCCCCGCGACGAGGCCGCCGAGGCTGTTGAGCGCCACCACCCGAAGCCCCGTGACGACGGATCCCGCAGGGAGCCGTGAGGCGGGGGAATACGGGGCCACGCCCCCTCCGGGGACCGACACGGATGCACCGCCGGTGTTGAGGGCCAGCGCTGCCGCGTACGAGGCGCGGGGCACCAGGTAATTGTCCGTGTCCTCGATGCCATAGAAATAGCCGTTGGGTGCGTCGTAGGCCCCGGATGTGCCCGACGCCCGGAACCAAAAGCCGCGATACTGGTTGGGAGTTCCAAGCGTGGGACTATCCCCAGAAGGGAACGAGTACGACATGGAGGCGACGCCTTGGCTGTTGGTGAACGCCTCGTACACATCCCCGATGGACGACGCGCCGCTGACCAGCTTCACAAAGCCGCTGGTGTAGTTCCCGTCGCTTTTGAGCGTGAACCAAATGGGCTGCCCACTCTCGTGCACGGGCGTGCCATATTGGTCCGTAAGCTGAGCTTGCACGCGTCCTGTCTGGCCCGCCGTATAGACGTACACAGAGGGGCCCGTCACCAGATAGGCGGGAATGAGCGCGGCATAAGCGGCCGTGGGCGCGGCAAACTGGTATAGCGCGGACTGCGCCAGGCCGCTCGCGTCCATCACGGTAATACTGGCCGGAGTGGCTTGGCCCTGGTCGGTCTCGACGGCAAACTGCACCTGGCCACCCACGGTCACGAGGGGCGACGCGGACGTCACCGACGCCACCGTGAACGAGCTGGCTTCAGCGCCACCCGTCACTTGGCCCAGATACCCGAGACTCGAGCCCCAGTAGTAGCTCAGCGCCCCCGAGCTACTGCCCAAGCTGTTCGCCAGCTCGATGTCCGTCGTGGCGCCGACTCCCGTCGTAATGAGGTGTCCCTCCGCATCCACGACATCCACGGTATACAGGGTTTCGCTCTCGCCGTTGTGCGCGGTCGTGATGGCACTGTGAATCGCGAGGGCGGCCGGTGCACCGGTCTCATAGGTGACTACTGTCGTCTGTCCGCCGGCAAGGCCGCTGGCCGCAGCCGTGACGGTGATGGTTCCCGGCGTCCCCTGCCTGTCGTACACGCGCGCGGTCAGCGTACTGGATCCGGGGGCCAGGTACAGGCGTTCAGACGTCACGGCCGCGGCGCCCGGCACCAGCGTGCCTGGACCGGTGAGGCTAACGGTGACGTACTGCCCCACTGGCGTCGAGAAGGGCTGCCCCGCCTGATCGGTTAGGGTAATCCATACCGGCGTGCCATTCTGCGCGTTGGTCGAGAGGCTCGGGAGCTCGCTCGCCACGCTCAAGCCTGCGCCCGACGGGGCGACCGCGGCCACCGTCACCGTGGGGTACTGCACGTTGGCGGCCACAGGCTGACCCGCCGCGCCACCGGAGGGCGCCGCTGCACTGGCGAGGTGGTCCGCGGACAGCGTGTACGTGCCCACGGAGCTGGTGGACAGGTCCACCACGGCCGAGCCGTTCGTGATGTGCACGGGGTTCCGGCCCGACAGGCCAAACGCGCCGGCGGGCGTGCTGGTGATGTCCACCGTGCCCGTGAAGTCGGCGACCGGGATCCCCGCCCTGTCCTCCACCGTGATGGCCAGCGGGTCAGCGGCGGTGTTGTCGGCGGCCACCGACGGAGTCCCGGGCGTTAAGACGACCTGGCTCGCGATCCCGTACGCCGTGGAGGAGCTAATGGCACTCATCAGAGCCCCCTCGCCGTCGTTGACCGCGTCTGGGCTCTTGGCATAGGCCACAAACCGATACGCCCCCGACGTGGCCGCCGTAAAGGTGTAGGTCGGCGCTGACCCATAGGGGCCGCTCTGGGTCCACTGGCCAGCCGGGCTCTCTACCCAAAACTGATACTGCGGATCATAGATGTCCGTCGCCGACGCCTTGAGCGTCACCCGGGTGCCGGGGGCCACATCCGTGGTGGACGCGGCGACCGTGACCCGGCTGCCCACAAACACGCCATCCGGCAGCGCTCCCTGCGCAGCAGCCCAGTCTCCGGCCGCCACCTGCGCCCGGTCCAAGGCATAAACCTGCACCAGGTAGTCCCCGGCGCTGGGCGTGGCGAGGGTGAACTGGGGAGACGGCGAGTAGTTCTGGGCGTCGACCCACACGCCATTCGGCTCCTCAACCCAAAACTGATACAGCGCCTGGCCCCCCGGATCTTGGGCCGTCGCGCTGAAGGTGGCGGTGCCGCCGAGCGTGCCAATCGTGCTGGCGCCCACGAGACGCACGGAGCCGGGGGTTACGGTGGGCGCGGCCTGCGCAGCCGCGGCGGCTGGGATCAACGACATCCAAACAAGAGACGATGCCACGGTGAGACCTGGCAGAAGCCGTCGAGCGCGGGGAAGTCCCATGAATACACGTCCTTCACAAGTCTGGCTGGCACATGAGGGGCGAGCGAGAAGGCCTTGGGAGGGCCACTCCGCGAGGCCCCCGGGCCAATCGCTCCCCAAGGATTGTACCGGAAGGGGCAACCGACGCATGGAGGAAGCCGTCATGCCGGGCACCGGGAGGCTCGCGGTCTGTCGGTGAGGCGGCGTCACGCGTTCGCGGAGCGGCCCCCGTGCCATTCGCGATCCAGCAGGGCGTACACCACTTCGTCCTGCCACTCGCCCTTCACCCACTCGTTCTCCTGAAAATGGGCCTCTCGGCGCATGCCCAACCGCTCCAGCACGTGCGCCGACGCCTGGTTCCGCGCTTCCAGCCGGCCCACGATGCGATGCAGCCCCACGGTGTCAAACCCAATGCCCAACAGCCTCTGTGCGCCTTCGGTCGCATAGCCCCGCCCCTGGTGGTCCGGATGCACGATGAACCCCACTTCCCCCTGCCGGTGAGGCCCCGCCGCCCAGGCCAGGGTCACATGTCCCACGGGCTGGCCGCCATCGCGGGTGACCATCATCAGCTGCAGGACGTCGCCGGGCGCGGCAAGCGCCACGCGGCTCTTCCGGGCCGCCATTCCCTGGGCCACCGCCTCGGCCGTCTGCGTCGGCTCGTACAGCCAACGCACCACCTCCGGCCGAGCCATCAGATCGGCCAAAAACGGCTGGTCGCGGTCCTCAAAGGGGCGCAGCCGGAGCCGCGGCGTCGCGATGGGGCCAGCGCATCGAAAGGAGCCGCTCGGACCGCGCGGCGCTGGCGGCGTGTCTGCGGTGTCTGCCACGTCGTCCACAGCCTCTCCCCGAGCCTCTTCCGTCTTGGCCCCTTCTGGCGATGCGGGCGGCGGGCTGGGGCCGCCCATTAGGCGGTCCAATTGCTCGCGCTGATCGTTCAGCCAGGCTTGCCGAAGCGATTCCTCCGACGGGGGATTCACCTGAGACAGCGACAGCAGGCGCCGGCGCCGCTTGGCGTCGGCCGCCAACCGCCGTTCAAAGGCGCCAGTCTGCCACCACACGTCCACCGCTCCGGCAATGGCCGCCAGCACCAGCAGCGCCTCCAGACCGCGCACCATGAGGACAGGCATAGGGCGCCTCCCCGCGTGGACAGGGCCACTCACCGGCAGTATAGCGAAGGCCGCCTATGCGGTAAAACGCCGCCGGCATTCAGCCAGGAGGGCCAGCGCCTGCTCTGCGGGCCGCCACTCCCCGACCACCGTGGGCAGCCCCTGCAGCTCCTTATAGGTCGAGAAGAAGTGCACGATCTCCTTAAGGGTGTGCGCGGGCAGGTCCTCCAGGTTGACCACCCCATCGTACCGGGGGTCGTCAGCCGCGACGGCAAACAGCTTGTCGTCCACGCCATGCTCGTCGTGCATTTCCAAGAGGCCCACGATGCGGGCTCGCAGCTGGCAGCCCGGAAACGTGGGCTGGGTAATCATCACAATCACGTCCAGCGGGTCGCCATCTTCGGCCAAGGTATCGGGGATGAACCCGTAGTCGGCCGGGTAGTGGAAGGGCGAATACAACACCCGGTCCAGCCGGATGCGCCCGGTGTGATGATCCACTTCATATTTGTTCTGACTGCCGGTCGGGATTTCGATCACCGCCTCCACCGTGGTGGCGGCCAGCCCCGCCGGCCCCTCTGCATTAATATGGCCACTCATCGAAACACCTCCAAACCTGCTGTCGCCTCGCTGTCTTCCATCATGCCGCACTGGCGGCCACCTTATGGCGCGGGCGGCTCACCTCCCCTCGAAGTGGGGCGGGCGCTTGTCCACAAACGCCTGCATCCCCTCTTTCTGGTCCTCGGTGCCAAACAGCAGCGCAAACAAGCGCCTCTCGTGCAGAAGCCCAGTTTCTACGGTGCTGTCCAAGCTGAACAGCACCGATTCCTTGGCCAGCGCCAGCGCCAGGGGAGGTCCCGCCGCCAGCTCGGCGGCCCACCGGAGAGCTTCCGCCAGATAATGCTCGGCGGCCACCACCCGGTTCACAAGCCCCCACGCATGAGCCTCTTGGGCGGTGAGATGGCGCCCGCTCAGCACGAGGTCCATGGCCCGCACCTTGCCCACCGTCCGCGTCAGACGCTGCGTCCCGCCCGCTCCCGGCATGACCCCAATGCGGATTTCCGGCTGGCCAAAGCGCGCCGTTTCCGATGCCACCAGCAAATCACAGCACATGGCCAGCTCCATCCCGCCCCCCAGCGCCCAGCCCGACACCGCGCCGATGAGCGGCTTGGAGAAGCGGCGGATAGCCTCCCAGCGGGTGAGTTGGGGAGAGCGGAGCATCTCGGCGGCCCCCTGATCCTTCATCTCGGCAATGTCGGCCCCGGCGGCAAACGCCCGCTCGCTGCCGGTCAGCACCGCCACGCGCACGCCGTCGTCGTGATCCCAGTCGGTCAGCACGGCGGCCAACGCCTCCATGACCTCGCTGTTCAAGGCGTTCAGAACCTCCGGGCGGTTCAGGCGAATCAGCCCGACTGGTCCCTCGTGCGCCGCCAGCACCACCGGTTCGCTCACGACGGCACCACCTCCTGCACGACCATGTCAAACAAGTCTGCCGCAAACGAGCGCACGTCGCGTCGCGCCGCCCGGCCCACCTCCGACGCCATCGCGGCGTCCAGCTGGGCGCGGTCGGCAAACGTGAGCACCGCGAGGTAGAACCATTCGTCGGCACCCGCCAGCGACGCCCGGACCGGGCCATGCTGGAAACCCATCAAGCCGGGAAAGTTGTCCACGAGAGGCGCGTGCACGCGCGCATAATGCTCCAGAAACGCCTCCGGATCCGGCGGTCGCCGGTACATCACCACCAGGTTAACGGCCACAGTCCGCCTGCCTTTCCTCCTGAACCTCATGCCCGGGCGCCCTCCGCCTGCCCCCGCTGGTCCACCACGCGCACCGCCTTGCCCTCGGGCCGCGGCAGTGCTCCGGGGGCCTCCACCACCACCGGGAAGCTCAGCCCGAGCTCCGCCCGGAAGCGGCCCGCCACGGCCGCGGCCAGATTCTCGGGAATGGCGCCAGCCTGCTGCTCCACGTGCACCGTGGCCACGTCCAACCCGTCGCCCGCCCGAGTCAGCACGACGCGCCACTCGGGCGCCAGCGCGGGGAAGGACAGCAGAATGCGCTCAATTTCACTCGGGAACACATTGACGCCCCGCACAATGAGCATGTCGTCGACGCGGCCCGCCACGCGTGACATGCGCCGGTGCGTGCGGCCACACCGGCAGGGTCGGTCGGCCTCATCCATTAAGCTGACGAGGTCCCCCGTGCGGTACCGCAACAGCGGCATGGCCTCTTTGGAGAGGGTGGTCAGCACCAGCTCTCCCACCGTGCCCGGCGGACAGGCCACGCCAGTCTTCGGGTCCACCACCTCGGGATAGAAGTGATCTTCAAAGATGTGGAGCCCGTGCTGCTCCTCTTGGCACTCGATGGCCACCCCCGGGCCCACGATTTCGGACAGGCCATAGATGTCCACCGCTTTGACGTGCAGGCGCGCTTCAATCCGATCCCGCATCGCCTCGGTCCACGGCTCTGCTCCCAGCACGGCGTACGCGAGCGACGACGGGGACCCGCCCCCTCCCCTGCCCTCCCGCATGTCGTCCATGGTGTCGGCTAGGCGGAGCGCAAACGACGGAGTGCACGCGAGGCCGTGAGGCTTCAGGTCCTGGATGAGGGTCACCTGGCGCCGCGTGGCCCCCCCCGACACCGGCACCACCGTCATACCCAGCCGCTCCGCGCCCTGGTGAAGGCCTAAGCCCCCGGTAAAGAGGCCGTAGCCGTAGGCGTTGTGGAGGCGGTGGCCAGGCTGGCCGCCTGCTGCCGCGAGAGCGCGCGCCACGACGTCCGCCCACACAGCCAGATCCCCATCCGTGTAGGCCACCACGGTGGGCTTGCCCCGGGTGCCGGACGAGGCGTGCAGCCTCCGCACCGCCTCGGGGGGCACGGCCACAAATCCCCAGGGATAGGCGTCGCGCAGATCGGCTTTCGTGGTAAAGGGCAGATCGCTGAGCGCCGCCCGAGGCTCCGCGCGGGCCGCCCGCGACCCTGCCATCCTCCCCCGATAGAACGGCGACGCGTCTAAGCGCTCCCAGAGCCGGCGGAGCCGCTCGTCCTGCAGGCGCGCGAGCTCACCCCGCGGCAGTGCTTCCCACTCCGGCTGAAACATGCGGCGCCTCCTTCAGGATGGGCGGGAGGGGGAGCCTCGCCGCCGATCGCCTGTCGTCCCTGCCATCTTAACGCCTCGCGGGCCGATCCGGTTGGGCGCCGGCCTACCCCGCGGCGGTCGAGGCCAGCCCCGGCACGCGGCCCGCGTGGATGAGCGCCGCCAGCGCATCGGCCAGCTCCACCGCGGCCCGCCGCTCCTCGGCCAGCGTGTTGTGCGGCCCGCCGATCTCCACCTGCACGTCGGCCGGCAGCAGCTGCTGATTGTATCGATACGGCACCGTCTCCACCCCCGGAGGCCTGACGATGCCCGGGGCCAGCTGCGCCAGCTCCCGCGACAGCGCCAGGGCGAAAGTCAGGTTTTCATGCCAATGCGGATTGGGCAGCAGCTGGCTGGTGCCCACCACCAAGAGGATGCGGGCCGTGGGCTCCCCGCCCACCGTGAGCGTGGTGGCGGCGGCCGACGCCTGCCCCCGGTGCACGTCCAGCAGCACTTTCACCGTCGGCCACCACCGCATTAAGGTTTTGGCCGTGGCCAGCGCCATCGTGTAGCTGGCCAGCAGCCCATGCTGCATGTTGTCGACGCGGCTCTGAACCACGGGGATGCCGCGCATCGACAAGTCCTGGGCGAGCCACCACCCCACCTGCACGACAGTGTGGGGCCAGTCCGTGGAATGCGCGAGCGTGGTGCCTGCCGGCAGGGCGGGCAGAAACGCCTCATGCGAGTGCGATTGATAAATTCCCACGAGGGGCCCGGCCCCCAGCTGCGCCCATATCCGCCCGTGGTCGCCGGGCAGGCCGGGCGCCGTGGTGCGCAGAGCCGGGGGCAGGCGCACCGCAGCGCCGCCCGGCACGGGCAGCGCCCCCACTGGGGGTATGGCCGAGGACAGCAGGCGGCTCAGATTGCTGAGCGGCGTGCCGGTCAGCGCCGCCACGCCGTCCGCAGCCAAGCCCCGCCAGTGCACCGGCCACGGGGAGGGCAGCTGCCCGTCGGCCCACGACAGCAGCGGCAGGCCCGCGTCCAACCAGTCGCGGCCCGTCTGCGGACCCACCGTCAAGTGGGCAAGCCACCGAGCCCATCCGCTGGGCTGAACAGACGCCAAGGGCGCGGTCACGGGAAGCACCCGCGGCGCGGGCGCGGTCCCACTGGCCATCAAGACGGCCACGGCCAAGACTGCCACCAAGCCATAGCTGGAGAGGGCCGACCACCAGGTTTCCCGCGCCGGCGGGGGCGGAGTCCCCGCCGGCTTGGGGGGAGGATCCGACGGGCGGGCCTGCGTCGGCTCGGGCGGCGGCTTCCAAGGCACCCGCCGCCATCGGGACCGCGCCCCAAACAGCGTTCTGGCCATCGCTTGTCCTCCCCTCACCGCCGGCAGCTCGTGTACTGGCTGCGATCCTACGAGACGGGCCCCCCAGGTATGCCATTCCTTACCCTCGAACTCTGTCGAAACTTTGGGGACGATTGCACCGTGCGGCAGAGCAGCAACACCTTACAATAGGGCTTGTCCTAAATGTCTCAGCACCTTATCCCACTTGATGCCATCACCATTCGACACGATTTACGCGATCATATGACGGAGAGGTGGATCAGTATGGACGCACACATCAGCGATTGGCTTGGCGGGCTCCATCGGCGCCTGATGGACCAGATCCCGCCGCTCACCTCCGACAACCTGGATTCCGTGGCCGTAGCCCTGCGCCAGGCCGCGCAGCTGCTCACGGCCCTAGCGGCCATGCCTGCCGGCTTCTGGCACGAGACACAGCCCGCACCCGCGCCTGTGGTGCGCCCTGCGCCAGGGCTCACGCGGCCGCCCTCCGGGCATCGGATGGTGCGGCGGCTGCGGGGAGGCTACCTGCCCGACGTGGGCGTGATGGTGCCCGAAGCAGCCGTCCGCCGACTGGAACTGGCCCATGGGGACTATCTGACCCTCGATCCCATCGGCACCTTGGCCGATGGGCGGCGGCGGTATCGCTTCCAGCTGGCAGAGCGCCCCGCCGCGGCGCCGCCCGACGTCCGCGAGCGGGGGGAGTTGGCGATGGCCATCGTGGAGAGCGGCCCGGGCGGCGGGCTCATGGTGCAGCGGTCCGCCGACGGACCGCTGCCCACCCGCATTGCCCTCAGCGCCGAGGACGTGCAGCATCTGAACCTAGCCGCCGGCGATGTCGTGGACTTGGCGTACTGGGCCGACGATCCGGACGACGTCCGGGTGTGTTGGGTGCACCGGACGCGGGACGCCGAGCGGGCGGCGACACCGCCCGCCGCGCTGCGCCCGCCCGAGGCGGCCGCGCGCCGCCCGCTCGCCAGCCCAGAGGCGGAGGATGACGACGGCCCGTTGGACGACGTGGCCGCCGATGCCCTGGAGGGCAAGCGCGTGTTGGTCGTGGGGTGCGAGCCCAAGCGCCGGGAGTATGAGGCGGCCATCCGCCGGCTGGGCGGCGAAATGGAATGGGCCGAAGGCACGGAGGGACAGGCGCGCCTCGAGGCGGCCATCCGCCGCGTGGACGGCGTGGTGCTGCTGACGCGGTTCATCCGCCACCAGTCCTTCTGGGATGCGACGGCGCTGGCCAAGGGGCACGGGGTGAAAGTGGTGGCCTGTCCGAAGCTGGGCATTCGCTCCGTATCCCGCGCGGCGGTAGAGCTCCTGGCCTGACCCGCCGCGGGTCGAGTCGTGCTATAATGCCGGGTCGGGAGGTATCGCTAGCTTTTGGCCAACATCAAGTCTGCAAAGAAGCGCATTCGCCAGACGCGCGTGCACACGTTTCGCAACCGGGTGCGCCGCAGCATTGCGCGCACCGCTGTCCGACGGTTCATGGAGGCTTTAAAGGCCGGCGACCATGACCAGGCTTTCCTGCGCCTCAAGTACGCCTCGGGCCGACTGGACCGAGCCGCGCAAAAGGGAGCGATCCACCGCAACAACGCGGCGCGCAAGAAGTCACAGATCTGGCGTCGGTACAATCAAGCGCGGAACGGCGCCGCCTCCTCCTAACGAGGTGGCGCCGCACCGCTAGCTGCCGCGGCCGACAGCACCAGCCCCGTAAGCCACACCCGCTCGTCGCCGACCGAGCGCTTCAAGTGCTGATCCACCGCCGCCGCCCGCTCGAGCCACGCGGCTGCCGCTGGCGCGGTCCAGTGGTGCGCCGCCTGGCGCACTTGATCCCACTGCCAGGGGCGCAGGTCCACCACCCGGCGCACCTCGGCGTCGGATGCGCCGGCCGCCCGCGCGGCCAGCACTCGATGGAGCGCCATCATCTGGCGAGCCAGGGCCACCATCAGCACCAGGGGCGGGGTCCCCTGCTCCAACTGCCGGGTCAGTTCCGACAGGGCCTTCCGCACGTCTCGCTGCAGCACCCCGGTGATGAGGGACAAAAACCCCACCGATGACGCGGGCGGCACATGGTCGGCCACCGCCGCTTCGCCAATCACGTGGCCAGCCGGGTACATGAGCGCCAGGCGATCCAGCACCGCCTCCGCCACATGTCCAGAGGGCAGGCTGGCCTCGGCCACCAGCGCCAGGGCGCCTGGCGTCAGCAGCACGCGCCGCTCCTGCGCGGCCGCCCGCACCAGAGCCAGCCAGGCCGCGCCCCGGAGCGGGGCAAGCTCCACGGACACCAGGGGTGCACCCGCCGGCGGGCTCGACGGCTTATCGTTCCAGCACACCAGCACCGCGCGCGAGCTGACGGCCCGCCAGAGGGCTTCCATGGCCCGACCGGCGGCCACCCGGCCGTCGACATCGCGCCACACCAACAGGCGCGGGTCCCCCAAGAAGCTTTGCGTCGACAGCCACAGGGCCAGTTCCATCGGATCGGCCCGCCCGTCCACGCGGCGGTGCTCCACCGCGCCGCCGAGCGCGCGCCGCACGGCGGCCAGCACCTTCTCGCCGAAATATGCATCGGGCCCGGCCAGCCACCACGCCCCCGGCATGGCAGCATCGGGGCGCGCCAACTGATCCAGGGCTTGCTTGGGCGTCACGCGACCCCCTCCTCCTCGAACCCTGATCGCATCGCGATCTCACGCCGCTCCCATCGCGAAGAAGGCAGTGGCCCGAGGGCGCGTCCGCGCCTCTCTCTGCCACGGTACTACATCGAGCGGCTCACAGCAGGGGGTCCGGGCACACCGTCGGAGGGCGTCGGGGGGGCACGTGGCCCTCAGTGCCGGATTCTCGCCTGGCGCTCCACCAGGTGGACTCGTTCCGTCTCAAACGGCTTGGCGTTTTGGCTGATGTCGATGGGGTGGAGATACGCGGGGCGGTTGTTGAACAGGCTCAACGGGAACCGCACGATGCAGTCTTTCATATCGGCCAGATTCAAAGGCCCGACAGGAGACAGATACGGCACCCCAAACGACTCCAGCGACGAGAGATACGCTACGATGAGGACGGCGACCACCAGGATCCCCAGCACGCCAAACACGTACGCGCCCAGAATCAGCACCCAAAAGAGCCACCGCCAGGCGGCGGTCAGCTCAAAGGCGGGCGTGGTGAACAGCGCCAGCGCGGTCAGCGTCACCATCACGATGAGCAGTGGGTCCACGATGCCGGCCTTCACAATCGCGGTCCCCACCACCACCGCGCCGACCGTGCCCAAGGTGACCGCCAGCTCGGTCGGCAGCCGGTTGGCCGCCTCGCGCAGGATTTCAATGATGATCCACATGATGATCACCTCCATGACGGGCGGAAATGGAAGGCCCAGTCGAGACCCCGCCACGGTGAGCACCAGCTTGGTCGGCACCAGGTCCGGATCCACCGAGAACAGCGCAATGTAAAAAGGCATGAGAAACAGCCCCAGCATCAG
>JAKADP010000150.1 GCA_021820465.1 Bacillota bacterium | reverse complement strand
CACGCGCTCTCCGCCCAGGCTGCGCCGCACCCGGGCCACCACATCGTGGGCCGTCATCCCCGGCGGCTTAATAAGATTAACAAATCCGTCCAGGCTATCGTCTCCCCGCGAGCTGCGCATCCACGAGGGCCAGCACGGCCCGCACCGCGTCGTCGAGCCCTGGTCCCAAGACGATGCCCGCGGAATGCGCATGGCCGCCCCCACCCAGGCGCTCGGCTATGGATCCCGCGGCAAAGGGCGGGCGGCTTCGGAGCGACACTTTGACCGCACCGCTTTCTTCTTCCCGGAAGAAGAGAGCCAGCTGCACGCCGTCCAGCGCACGCAGCCCACTGACCAGACCCTCCGCGTCCTCAGGTCCTGCCCCCAGATCCCGCTGGACCGCGGCCGGCACGCGCACCCACACGATCCGGCGCGAGGGGTCGTGCTCCACGTGCGACCACATCCATCCGGTCAGGCGGGCGCGCGGCCAGGATTGCCGCTCCCACAGCTGGCGGGCGATCGCATCGGGATCCAACCCCTCGCGCACCAGCCGCACCGCCGTCTCCAGCGTCCGGCTGTCGTGGGCGCCAAACCGCAGCCCCTCTGTATCCGACACCAGCGAGACGAACAGGCACATCGCAGCATCGCGGCTGAGGGGCCACCCTGCGCTGTCACACAGCTCGACCAGCATGTCCCCCACGGCGGCCCGATCGGGCTCCACCCAGTTGACATCGCCAAAGCGCGGGTTGGACCGGTGGTGGTCGATGTTCACGACCCGCGGCGCCAAACGCCGAAGCCCCTCCAGCCCGAAGCACCGGTCGGCGTGGCCGCAGTCCACCGTGACCGCCACGTCCGCCGCCGGGCGGCCCGGGCGGATGGGGCCGGCGGCCACGCGGTCCGCCCCCGGCAAAAACCGATACGCGGCCAGCACCGGATCCGGGCCCACGACCGACACGGTCCGGCCCATGGACGCGAGCACCGCGGCCAGCCCCAGGGCGGACCCGGTGGTGTCTCCGTCCGGCAAAACATGCATCACGATGGCGATGCGCTCGGCGCGGGTAAGCTCGGCCACGACGGCCGCCCGATCCCTGTCACTCATCGTCGGGATCGCGCGGCGGCGGCGGCACCACGCCCGCCTCCTTGAGCAGCGCCTGCACCGCCATACTTTGCTGGATGCCCCGATCAATCACAAACACGAGCTTAGGCGCCACCCGCAGCTGCACGCGCCGCGCCACCTCTCCCCGAAGAAACCGCGCCGCACTGGCCAGGCCGGCGAGGCTCTCCGCCTCATGCTCCGGGTCCAGCACACTGACGTACACCTTGGCCTGCGCCAAATCGCGGCTCACTTCCACCCGGGTCAAGCTGACGAACCCCACACGGGGGTCCTTGACCGAGGTTTCCAGCAAGTCGGCGAGCTCGATGCGCATAGCCTCGCCCACGCGCTCCGCCCGTTCCTGCTTCATCCCGCTTGGCTCGCCGGGACTTCTTCTTGGGCGAACACCTCAAAGTGGTCTCCCACTTTAATGTCGTTAAACCGCTCCAACCCGATGCCGCACTCGTAGCCCGTCGCCACCTCACGGACATCGTCCTTGAACCGGCGCAGCGACGCGATGGGTCCCTCGTGCACCACCTTGCCATCGCGCAGGACCCGCACCTGCCCACCCCGTGCCACCTTGCCCTCCGTGACGTAGGATCCAGCCACGGCCCCCAGCTTGGGCACCTTGAACACTTCGCGAACCTCGGCGCGCCCCACAATCACCTCTTGGAACTTTGGCGAGAGCAATCCCGTGAGGGCTTGCCGCACGTCGTCGATCGCATCGTAAATCACTCGGTACATCCGGATGTCGACGTGCTCCTGCTCCGCGAGCCGCCGGGCCTTGCCGTCGGTCCCCACCCCAAAGCCCACGATGATCGCATGGGAGGCGGACGCCAGCATGACATCGGACTCGGTGACGGCGCCAACCCCGGTGTGCAGAATGCGCACCCGGGCTTCTTCATGCGCAATCTTGCCCAGGGACTCCGCCAGTGCCTCGGCCGATCCTTGGACGTCGGCCTTGACGACCAGATTCAAGTCCCGCACTTCGCTGTCCTGCAGCCGCTGATAAAACTCATCGAGCGACACGCCATGCGACACAATAGCCGCCGTCTCCTTGTCGCGGCGCCGCTGGCGGCGGGCATCGGCAATCTCGTGCGCCTGCTTGTCATCGGACAGCACGATAAAGTCATCCCCCGCGCCCGGCACCTCGGCAAAGCCCAGCACCTCGACCGGCATAGACGGTCCGGCCTGCTCCACGCGCTCTCCGCGGTCGTTGATGAGGGCCCGCACCCGCCCGCGCACATGGCCCGAGACGAACGCATCGCCCACCTTCAGGGTCCCGCGCTTTACCAGCACCGTGGCCACAGGGCCCCGGCCGCGATCCAACTGCGCCTCGATAATAATGCCCTGGCCTGGGCGGTCCGGGTTGGCCGACAGCTCCAGCACCTCGGCCTGAGCCACGAGGCTCTGCAGCAGCCGGTCCATTCCCTCCCCGGTCCGGGCCGACACGGGCACCATGATGGTATCGCCACCCCACTCCTCGGGCACCAGCTGGTGCTCGGTGAGCCCCTGCTTAACCCGCTCCGGGTTGGCATCCTCCAGGTCAATCTTATTGATGGCCACGACGACCGGCACATTGGCGGCCCGCGCATGGTTGATGGCCTCGACGGTCTGCGGCATCACCCCATCGTTGGCAGCCACCACCAGCACCGCCAAGTCGGTAACCTGAGCGCCTCGGGCCCGCATGGCCGTAAACGCCTCATGACCCGGGGTGTCCAGGAACACCAGGCGGTTGCCCTGCCACTCGACCACCGATGCTCCGATGTGCTGCGTGATGCCCCCCGCCTCCTGCGCTGTCACGCGGGTCGAGCGGATGTGGTCCAAGAGCGACGTCTTGCCGTGGTCCACATGACCCATCACCGTAATCACCGGAGGACGGGGGACCAAATCCTGGTCCTGGTCCTCGCCACCGGCGATAATCACCCCTTCGCGCTCTTCCTGCGTGGCCCGCTCCTCAACCCGCGCGCCAAACTCGCCGGCCACGATGAGCGCCGTGTCATGGTCTAGCTCATGGTTTAAGGTAGCCATCACGCCCAGGTCCATCAGGCGCCGAATCAGGTCGCCCCCCTTAACCCCCAACTGATCGGCCAAGTCCTTCACAGAGACCGATCCTGTCACCACCACCCGCCGGTTGACAGGCGGCATCGAGGACGGCTTGGCCGCCACCTTGGGGCGGCGGGTGCGACCGCGAAAGTCATCATCCTGCCAGCGTCGGCCGTGGCCCGCACCGCCGGGGCGCCCCCCGCGGCGATCCTTACCGCCTCCCGCGGCGGCGCGGCGGCTGGGCTGGTCCTTGCCGCGCGCCGCTGGCGCGGCCGCCCCCCCGGGG
>JAKADP010000149.1 GCA_021820465.1 Bacillota bacterium | reverse complement strand
ACCCCTGGCCCGGCCACCTCAGCCATGCCCGCATTGCTAAACAGCACTCCGGTGCCTACCGCGCCGCCCACACCCAGAATGACGAGGTCCAGGGTGGACAGCCGCCGCTTGAGTCCCATCGGCCGCACCTCCTTGCCGGGAGACGGGTCTCCTCGACTCCCAGCTCTTGGCTTCGCGACTTTTGGCCCATCTCCTGCTCGGTGGCACTTTATGACACGAACCGAAATGCCTGCCGCCGACTCCTAAAGATCACCCGGGCGGGCGGCAGGATTCAGGCCAGCTTTAGAGAATCTTCTGGATGGGCCTATCCGGCGCTATCACGGGAGGCTCCGGGGGAGCCCGCCGCGCTGGGGCCGGTGTTCCCGGCTTTCACTCCGACATCACGCGCACATGTCCCGGGAGAAGCACTCGCAGCAAAGGGGGGGTCCCGATGACTCGACCAAAGTGGCTCGCGTCAGTGGCATCCGTGATGGGTGCGGGCCTCCTGACGGCGGCCCTAGCCGCCTGTGGAGGTCCCGCCACTCCGTCCTCCGCCGCCGTCCCGCAGAGCATCACGCTGGTGGGCGGTGTGCAGACGGAGCCCAACTGGTGGTTTCCCATCGTGCCCGTATCGGTCTGCAGCACATCGAACTTTGGCATCTCGATGCTTTATCACCCGCTGCTGTGGATCTCGCGGCACGATACGGTCAACTTTTCCCGCTCCATCGCGTCGTCCATTGCCGTCACCAACAACGACACGGTCTACACGATTCACCTCAAGCCGTCCTGGCACTGGTCGAACGGCAGCCCCGTCACGGCCGCCGACGTGGTATACGCCTGGGACATCGTGAACGCCTCGGCGCAGTCCAACGCCCCGTGGCTCAACTGCGGCGCGGGCATCGGGGGCATTCCGAGCGATTGGCAGAGCGTGACGGCTCTCAACAGCTCGACCGTGCAGGTGGTATCCAAGAAGCCCGTCAACCCGGTCTGGTTTGAGATCAACGGCATTGGCCAGCTCATCCCCATCCCCAAGCAGCTGTGGGACCACACCAGCAACATGACCCAGGAGCTGAAGTGGATCAACACGGTCGGCAACCGGCCGTTTTCCAAGTACTTCGCGCTGACGGATGGGCCCTACAAGCTGACCAAGTTCGTCAGCAACGGGTATTGGACCTTTGCCGCCAACCCGAATTACTCGGGGCACGTGGCGTCCATCAAGCACATCACGTTTGAGTACGAAACCTCAACGTCCAACGAATTTGCTCAGCTGCGGCGCGGCAATTTCAGCATGGCGCAGCTGGGGCCGTCCCTCTACCGGTCGCGCCACGAGCTGACCGGCTACCAATACCGGACGCCCGGGTACTCGTTTGGCATCAACTACGTGCAGCCGAACCTGTCACCCCAGACACCGGGCATCGGGAACCTTTTCTCCAAGCTCTACATTCGGCAGGCCTTGCAGATGGGCATCGACCAGCCGGTCATCGCCCAGAAGCTTTACCTCGGCTTTGCCACACCCGAGTGGAGCCCCGTGCCGTCCCAGCCACCCAATGCCTTCTACGACAAGGCGCTGACCGATCCCTATCCGTACAACATCAGCGCCGCCAAGACCCTTCTGGAGAACCACGGCTGGCGGATGGTCAACGGCGTCATGGAGCGCAATGGCCAGAAGCTCTCGTTTCCGTTCCTGTACATGTCCGGATCCCAGACCGACACCAACATTGCCCAGCTCCTGCAGCAGGACTGGGCCAAAGAGGGCGTACAGGTGACGCTCCGGAGTGAGCCGTTCAACCAGGTGATTGCCACCGCCTCCGCCTCCACGCCCTCGAAGTGGGTCATGGCGTGGTGGGGCGCCGGCTGGTTTTACGGGCCGGACTACTACCCGACCGGCGGGGGCCTCTACGCGTCTGGCGGGTCTGCCAACACGGGCGGCTACGCCAACAGCACGATGAACGCCCTGATTGCCAAAACCTACGCCCCGGGCACGCCGGCACAAGAGCAGAATCGCCTGGACGCGTATCAGGCGTACGTCGCGCAGCAGCTGCCGGTGCTGTTCCTGCCCGAGTACATCGGGTACGGCATGCCCACCCCGTACATGGTGGTGAAGCCGTGGCTGCATGGTGTGGTCAAGTGGTACAGCCCGATTGAGGGCAATCAATACAACCGCTGGACCATCAGCGGCTCCTAAGTCGCGAGGGTTCCGCCAAGGGAGCCGGGCTGTCCCGGCTCCCTTCGCTGTCCGGCTCGACCTGCCACGACGTCAGGCGTCCACCATGACCGACGCCCAGCAGGCCACCGCCTCGCCCCGGCCGATCGGCCCCATCCCATCCTCGGTCTTGAACTTCACAGACACGATGCGGCACGCGAGCTGGCGCGCCAGGCTCTCCGTGAACGCCGGGCGGTGGAGAGCCAGGCGCGGTGCCTCGAGCAGGATGGTGGCGTCGACGTGCAGCACCGTGCCGCCGGCGGCGGCCAGCTGCTCCATGACCCGAGCCAGCAGCGGGCCGCTCGGCTGGCCGGCCGCCACCGCGTCGCGCGGAAACCAGCTGCCAATGTCGCCCCAGGCCATCGCCCCCAGCACCCCATCAATGACGGCGTGCAGCACCACATCCGCATCCGAGTCGCCCACCGCACCCAACGGCGATGGCACCGCGACGCCGGCCAGCATGAGCGGCCGACCCGCCGCCAAGCGGTGGATGTCCCACCCCAGCCCCACGCGCATCATGGCCGCGCGCGCCCTGGCCACGCCGCGGCCAGCCACAGCCAATCGGCTTCCACCGTCAGCTTCTTGTTCAGAGCGTCTCCCTCCACCACCAGAACGTCATGGCCGCGCGCCTCCACCGCGGCGCTGTCGTCCGTGACCCCGCGCCCGCCCGGCCCCAGCGCGCAGCGCAGCCACTCGGTGCGAAAAATCTGCGGCGTCTGCACGGCCACCAAGTGCTGCCGCGGCAGGGTGCGCGCCACGCGCCCCCGGTGCACCACCTTCACCGTATCCGTGGGGGAGAGGCCCGGGACGGCGGCGCCGGCCTCCAGCGCGGCGCGCCACACACGCTCTAGCAGCGCCGAGGATGCCAGCGGGCGCGCGCCATCGTGCACGGCCACGTACGGCGTGGCCACGCGCGCCAGCCCCAGGGCCACCGAGGCGTCGCGCGACGACCCGCCGGCCACCACCAGGACGCCCTCTGACGCGACCCAGGCTTGGGCATCCGCTACGCGGTCCGGCGACACCACCAAAACCGCCGCTGCCACGGACGGGCGGAGCGCCATGAGGCTCCACCACCAAATGGGGCGCTCCTCCCATAGGCGCCACACCTTCGGGGTGCCACCCATGCGGCGCCCCTCCCCGGCAGCGGGCACCACCAGCGTGAGCGCGCGGCGTGCGTCCGTCGCTGTCATCGTCTCTTCATTCGCCGATCATCCGCCCATCATCCGCCTATCATC
>JAKADP010000058.1 GCA_021820465.1 Bacillota bacterium | reverse complement strand
CGGGCGGGCGGCTGGCGCCACCCCGGGCCCTAAGGCGCGGGTACGCTGTCGGTTGCGGCGCGCGGGGCGGAGGCTAGCGAGAGCGCGGGGGCCGCAGCGGGACCGGGCAGGGCCGCCGGGCGCTCCACAAACACGCGGTGCCACATGAGATACGTGAGCACCGTCCACAGCTTTCGGTCCTCGGCAGGAAATCGCCGCGGCCCGGCCAGCAGGCTCCGCACACGGTCGCGCCTGAGCAGAGTGTCGGTGGACGATGCCACCAAATCTTCGGCCAGCGGCCGCAGGTCTTGGGTGAGCCACTGGCGGAGGGGAACGGGAAACCCCAGCTTCGGCTGATGCGTAATTTCGTCGGGCAGCAGATCCGCCACGGCGTCGCGCAGCGCACGCTTAAAGGCGCCCCCCGCCAGCTCCAGGCTTGCGGGGATGTGGCGCGCCACGTCCCACACCTCCCGATCCAGATAGGGCACGCGCTGCTCGAGAGAGTGGGCCATGGACATTTTGTCGGCCTTCTGCAGAATGTCGCCCGCCAGCCAGAAGTGCAGGTCCACCGCCTGCATCCGGGTGGGGCCGGGCAGGTGGCCCGTCTCGTCGTACACGCCGGCGGTGAGCGACCACGACGGCGGCGCCGGGCTCTCAAGCGCGCCGTCGGCAAACAGGCCGGCCTTCTCGGCCTCCCGAAAAATATGGGCGTTGCCCAAAAACCGCTGTGTCAGGGGGGTGGTGCCCCGCTGGATCAAGCTTTTGCCGCGCATCCCGTCCGGCAGGCGGCTCGCCAGTGCCGAGAGGCCGCGCGCCACGGCGGGCGGGATGCGGTCGAATGCCTCCAGCGAGAGCGGCTCCTGGTAGATGGCGTAGCCGCAGAACAGCTCGTCCGCCCCTTCCCCGGACAGAACCACCTTCACGTGCCGGCGGGCCTCGTCCGCCAGGAAATACAGGGCGGGGGCGCTGGGGTCGGCCACGGGGTCGCCCTGCGCCCGCACGATGGCTTCCCAGCGGTCCGCGTAGTCCCGCCCGGTGATGTACAGCTCGTGATGCCGGCTGCCCAGTGCCTGGGCTGTGCGGCGCGCCCGCGGCAGCTCGTCCCGCTCCGGGGTGGCGCCCGCAAACCCAATGGAAAACGTATCGACGCTCTGGTGCTTCTTCATGAGCGCCACGACCGCACTGGAGTCGATGCCGCCGGATAGATACGCGCCCACCGGCACATCGCTCACGAGGTGCGCAGCCACCGACTCTTCCAAGGCCGCCCGTACGGCTGCGGCGGCGCGCTCGCGCGTCCACTCGTCGTCGGGGGCAAACGTGAGGTCGGTGTAGCGGTCCACCGTCCGGGCGCCGCGGCGCCAGCTTTGGGAGGTGCCGGGCTCCACCTGGCGGATCCCCTGCCAGAGGGTGGCCGGCCCGGGGACGTACTGGAACGTGAGATAGTGCCAAAGGGACACCGGATCCACCTCCGCCGGCACGCCGGCGGCCACCAGCGCGTCGGCCTGGGAGGCAAACCAGAAGCCCTCGCGGGTTTCGGCGACGCACAGCGGCTTGATGCCAAACGGGTCGCGCGCCACATGCAGGGTGTCGGAGCGCGCGTCGTAAATGGCGAGGGCAAACATGCCGCGCAGGGCCCGCAGCAGCCCGTCCAGGCCAAGCTCCTCATACAGGTGGGGGATGACCTCGGCGTCGCAGTGGCCATGCAGGTGATGGCCGGCTGCGACGACGCGCTGCTTCAGCTCCGTGTAGTTGTACAACTCGCCGTTCATCACGGACCACACCTGGCCGTCCTCGCTGACCATGGGCTGCTGGCCGCCCTCCAGGTCGCGAATCGCCAGCCGCCGAAACGCCAAGCCCACACCCGGCCCCACCTTTTGGCCGGCTCCGTCGGGACCCCGATGAATCATCGTGGCCTGCATCGCGTCCAGCATGGCCGGGATGGTCCGCTGGCGCGATTGGGCCGGGTCGACGCTCATATAGCCCGCAATGCCGCACACAAAAAGTGCCCCCTCGCTGCCCCTTTGCCGACCGCTGCCTGATGGCGCTGCATACCCACGGTCGCCCACGGCGCTAAGAGGCCGAGCGGCGGCAAATAAGGGAAGTCTAACACATGGGCTGGCGCTCTCCTCGGCGGCCACGTTTGTCGCAGCGTGCCGAAGAAGGGCGCCGCGCTCCCGATGGAGGCGGCGGCCCGGCTTTGGCCGGGTCGCAGTCCGTGTCGGCGGTTAGCGGCTAGCGGCCACCTGCGCGACGGCGGCGCAGGCCCGGGCCACGTCCTCCTCATTGTTGAAATAGGCCACCGAGAAGCGCACGCCGTCCATGTGGGGGCGCAGCACCCGACGGCCCACCACCCCAGCCGCCAGGAGCTGCTGGTAGACGCGGTCGCCCGCCTTGCCATCGACCGACACCGTGACAATGCCGCCCACGGGCTCGGGGGAGCGCACCGCCACGCCGGGCACCTCCGCCAGGGCGGCCCGCAGGCTGCTCGCCAGCGCTCGCTGGCGCGCGTACGGGTCGCCCGGCAGGCTGGCGCGGTACGCCACGACGTCGCCCCACGCCACCCACGCCGGCCAGTTGCGTGTGCCGTATTCGAACCGGCGCCCGTCCGCCGGCCGGGTTTCGGTCCACGAGGCGGGGTAGCCGCTCGACCACCCGGCCCCGTCCCCGGTGTAGGTCAGCGCCAGCCGGGCCGCGGCAGAGGGCGCCGCGTAGAGGCCCCCGCATCCAGGCGGGGCGCCCATCCACTTGTGGCCGTTGAACGGATAGAAGTCGACGCCCCACGCGTCTAGCGCGAGCGGCATCTGCCCCGGGGTCTGCGCGCCGTCCAGCATCACCAGCACGCCGCGCCGGTGCGCCTCGGCCGCCAGCGCCTGGGCGTCAAACACCGCGCCCGTTTCACACGACATGTGGGAGAGGGCCAGCAGTGTCGTCGGCGCCTGGTCCATGGCCGCCGCGAGCCGTGCCACCAGCTCCGGGCCTCCCTGGCCAAACGGCACCACGTCCACCGTGATGCCGCGCTGCGCCAGCTGGGTCAGCGGCCCCACCAAGGCGCCGTGCTCCTCGTCTGTCGTGATGATGCGCGCATCATCGGGGAGCCCCAGGCCCACCAGCACCACGTTGATGGCGTCCGTGACGTTGCCAAACAGCGACAGGCTGTCGGCACCCGAGCCCAAGGCGGCCGCAAGGGTCGCCCGGGCTGTTTCCACCCGGTTGCGCCATCCGATGTATACGTCGGACGAGCCGGGTCCGGTGGCGTTCCACTGCCGCATGGACGCGAGATACCGCTCCATCACGGGCGTGGCCACCGGGCCCAGCGTCCCCGTGTTCAAAAATACGCGGGCGTCCGTGCAGGGAAAATCCCGGCGCACCGCGGTCCAGTTGTCCAACTCCACACCCCACTAAGCGTTGTAAGATTGCGGGCTACACGGCCGGGGGCCGCGTCACCTGACTTTCTCGAGAAGCTTGCGCGCGCTTCAGTCCTGCGTCCATATGGCCAAACAGGCGGCCGTACAGGAGAGCGTATCCCAACTGCAAGCCTGCGCCCAGGAAAAACGGCAGCGTGAGATTGCCGTCTTCCATCAGGTAGCCGGCCACGGTGGGGCCGACCGAGGCGGGAACGCGCATGGAGGCCATGTTGTAGCTGGCCGCCACACCGCGCCGCTCATCGCGCGTGAGGCTCTGCGACACCGCCTGGCGCGCTCCGACGGACCCCCGGTTCATGAGCGAGCGCGTAAAGTAAAATACCGACGCCCAGACGAAATTGCCCATGAGCGCCATGGCCACCAGCATGGCGACCCCCACCAGGCGAATCGATACAACGGACCGGACGGGGCCCAGCCGCTCGGCAATGGCGCCGGTGGCCAAGTTGGAAAAGCCCGTGGCGACGAAGGACACCGCCATCAGGCCGCCGATGGCGGCGGGCCCCACGCCAAAGCGCACGGCGAACCAATACGACACCAAGGGGCCGGTGAGGCCCACGGCGAAGCCGTTTAAGGCGTTGGTGGCCGACAGGCGCAGAAGCGCCCGGTTCTCCTCGTGGGTGACGGCGCTGGCTTCCGCCTGGGCAGCCTCCGTCACGTGGGTCGGGCGTTCATAGTCTTCTTGGAGCGGCGACAGCATGAACAAGTTGATCGCGGAGCCCAAAAACACCAGCGCAAACAGCGGCCGAAACGCCGCCGCCCCGGAGAGCCAGGGGTGAAAGAGACCCACCATGCCCGCCATGGCCGCCCCGATCCCCATGCCCACGAACCCGATGGCGGCGTTCTGGCTGAAGAGGCGGCTCCTCAAGGTGGCGGGGACGGTCCGAGTCAGCCACGCCTGCTCCGCCGGCCCGAAGGGCCCCGCGCCGCCATTCTGGCCGCGCCCGAAGCTGCCTACCATGGCGGCCACCACGATGATCCACGCGCTGGTGATAAAGGTCACGGCCAGAGCGGAGGCCACGGTGATCGATTCGTACAGCAAAATAAAAGACTTGCGTCCGTACCGGTCGGACAGATAGCCAACCCCCAGCCCGAGCCCGGCCCCCACCAAGCCCGACGCGGTGAGCAGCAGCCCGATGCTGCCGGCCGTCCAGTGGAGGGCCCTCAGGTACAGGGCAAAGTTCACCACCAGCATGCCCTGCCCCAGGCTGCGCAGGCCGCGCGCATACATCAGCCGGCGGGCCGCCGGTACGTACGCGAAGAACGTGCGCACCGTCAGCCCTTGAGTGCCAGCGGCGGGGCCGCCTCGTGCCGGCGCTGCCGGCACTGCTTGGGCGGCGCCATCCGCTCCAGCACGACCAGCCACGCGGCCAGCTCGGTGGACGGCAGCGCTTCGGCTAGGGTGGCCAGGCGGGCCACGTGGGCGGTGAACGCTTCCTGAACCGCCTGGCGGCCACTTGGGGTGAGCGACGCCGCCACTTGGCGCAGGTCGTCGGTGGCTCGGGTGCGCTCCACGTACCCTGCCAGCTCCAGTTTGTCCAGCATGCGAGTGGCGCCGGCGGTGGAGATGTCCAGCCGCTCCGCCAAGGCTCCCACCAGCACCGGCCCATCCAGGAGCCGGCGCAGCATGGCCCACTGAGAGTGCGTGAGCGGACCCCACTCACGCCCCAGCCGCCGTGTCAGCCGGTCGAGACTTTCGGCCATGCGCCGCAGCAGCGCATCCCGGTCCGACGCCAAGGGGCCATCGGCCAGGGGCCCCGGCTCTCCCGCGCCGCCATCCTCGCTCCACTCCACCCACGCGCTCTCCATATGGCTATTGATTCCCCCTCCGGGCCGCAGGCGGCCGCCCGCCCGCGGCGGCTTGCCGTTAACCAGATTAACGATGACAGTTTAGCACAGGAGGCCCGTGTCTAGGCCACCCAATGCGCCGTGGCAAACAGCGAAATCAGGACGGCGCCCGCGGCGCCGGCCAGCCACAGGTAGGGGTAAACGGCGCGGGGGCGGCGGGAGAACCAGTCGCCGAGACCCATGAAGAGCGGCCACGCCGCCAGCATGAGCCGGGGAAAGGACATGAGGGGCACCCCCGCCGATGGGTCAAACACGGGCAGCAGCAGGATGCCCAGTGCGTAGAGCCAGTAGGGCGGCGGCAGGCGCCGAATGGCCAGCACGATCAGGAGAATGGCCGCCACCAGAAATACGAGGTTCCACACGTTGGAGAGGGTGTCGATGGGCTGGTGGGTGTTGTACAAGTGCCGAAACGACAGCACGAGCGGGAGGTAGTGCCGAAACTGGACGACCGCCTGAATGACGGTGTACCACGGGGCGTGGAGCGCCCGGCCCCAGTAGCCCTGCACCGACTGGAACTGCAGGGCATTGTGGAACCGCCACTGCAGGAGGCCCATGAACGCCAACACCCCCGAGGGCACCAGCGCGAGCGTGAGCCAACGGGGCCAAGGCTCGCGGCGGGACCAGAGGTAGTACAGCAGCGGGATGCCCAAAAACAGGGCGTCCACGCTGGCAAAGCCCGCCACCCCGGCCAACATGCCCGCCCAGCCGTAGCGGCCCTGGCGGGCGCTGCTAAAGCTGGCCACGGTCAGCAGCAGCACGAGCGCCTCGGGATACAGGGCATTGTAGTAGAACGCCGTCGGAAAGAACGCCAGTGCCAGCACCGTGCCCCACGCGGCACTGCTGGACAGCTCGGCGGCGGCCAGGCGGTACAGCAGCACGGCGCCGGCCGTGTAGCAGGCCACCGACAGGAGGAGCCCCAACAGCACGGAGCCGCCCAGCAGGCGCAGCAGATACGGATACAGCGGAAAGAACGCTGCGGCCAGCGGCCGGCCCGCGTAGCCGAGGTGTGCGATGGAGAGGTACCAGTACCCGTCCCAGTGGGCCCACGGGCCCACCAGCGTCTGAAACCAAAAATTGCCGGCCGGCGGCTGATACCCTGCGACTTCCTGCAGCCAGGCGTGGGGGAGGTACAAAAATGCCAGCCCGCCCACTTCGACGGTCAGCAGGCGGGCCAACAGCGCCGCGCCCGCCACCATGAGGGTGCGGGTGGCGGCGCTGGTCCACGCCGCGGGCCACCCGGCCGACCAAGGGGCCGCGACGCGGCTCATCGGGCCACCCGCCGCAGATGCGGCCAGGACACGACCCTCAGCGAGTCGCTCCGAATGTAGGTGCCCAGCAGGAAAAGCTGCTCAAGCGACAAGTTGGTTTTCGCCCCCGACTCCAGCCGCTGGGCCGCGGCCGCGTTGTGCGGCCCCAGCTGCGGCAGCTCCGTCAGCAGGTCCTGAAATAAGGCGGCTTGGCCCGGCTGCACCGTGGATCCCGTCGGCCATCCCAGGCGCTCCAGCGCAAGATCTGGCGGCATGGTGCGCGGCCAGCCGCGCACACTGGTCGACAGCGTCTGCAGCAGGGCCGCCACGGCTGGCTCCTGCACCACGAGATAGCCGGACAGCCGAATATGAGCCGCCTTCCCCACCGCGCGGGCCAGCGCACTGGGGGTCAGCGTGCCGGCCGCCAGCCACAAGGGGCGGTGGGGCGTGGCCGCCAGCGATCCCGGAACCGGCACGACGGTCCACGTACTCCCGTTGCCATGGATGACCACGACGAAGCCGGCGAATCCCGGTTCGCCTGCCGGCGGCGCGAGTGCCACCAGCACCGAGCGCGGGCTGCTGGTCAGCCCCGTCACGCCCCGATTGGGGTGGATGAGCGCGCTGACGAGCAGCACGGCGCCCACCAGCGCCAAGGCACCGCACCACCACAGGAGGCGCGGCGCCGGCCGACGCTCGGCCGCCTGAGCTTGGTACAGCACCCGCTCACATTCCTCCCTGGAGGCGAGGCATCCCGCCGGAGCCCGGGGATCCGGACCCCCGGCGGACCCGCTCCCAATCGGCCCCGGTGGCGCGCGGACCTGGGATGGGGCACATGGCCCTCGATTCAGTCATAGACCCTATATTGAAGGGCCTGTCCCCGTGCCTGTCAAACAGGCGACTGGGAAAGATGGAACACGCAGCCACATCTGTCATGGCGCTATCATGCCGTGCGGCCCGCTTTCAATGCGGCGCGGGCGCCACGCCGCCCAGTCCGAGCCGATCGGCGTGCGTGTAGACGGACAGGCGCTCGCCGCGGACGAAGGCAACGACCGTTATGTGCAGCGCGTCGGCCATGGTGAGGCCCAGCGTTGTGGGGGCGGCGTGGGACACCACCAGCGCCGCGCCCAGCCGCGCCGCCTTCACGACGACCTCCGCCGACACGCGGCCGGAAAACACGATGGCCAGCGCCCCGGGCGGCGGGGCACCATGCAGCAGGCGCCAGCCGGCCACCTTGTCCAGCGCATTGTGGCGGCCCACATCACTGCGCACCACCAAGAAGTCGCCGGGGGCGCTGTCCGGGTGTGGCGCCAGCGCCACCGTATGGAGCCCGCCGGTGTCTTGGAACGCCCGTGCCGCACGGTCGAGGGCGCCAACCCACCGGGCCAGGTGGCCCAGCGGCCAGAGTCCCGGTCCCGTGGGCACCGGGGGCACCCCGGTGTCTGAGGCAAACACGACACCAGGGTGGCCGCGGCCACAGCACGCCGACAGCGTGCGCCGGCCCACCAACAGCGCGTCGCGGGCAGCGGGCGTGAGCGCGGGGCAGCGAATCCAGGCGCGGCCATCCTCCGGGTCCCACACGATCCGCGAAACCTCGCCCGCGTGCTGCACCACGCCCTCCGCCGCGAGAAAGCCCAGCACCAGCTCATCCAGATGGCTGGGCGTGGCCAGCAGCGTGACCCACTCGCGGCCATTCAGCATCAGTGTGAGCGGGGCCTCGAGCGCCACCGCGTCTTCGATCCGCTGGGTCTGCCCGCCGGCTACGCGGATGAGGGGCATCGCCACGCTGTCCGCATCCGGCGGGAGCGGCGCCCCCGGCGGCGCCGGGAGACTTTCGATCACGGCAGCCTCCTTCCAAGCGCGGGACCCCTGAGGTCTGCAGGTTGAGTGGCTCGGAGCCGTTGACCTTATTATAGCGGCAGTGTTCAAGCGGGATATGGCGAGCGCGCAGGCCTGCGAAGAGCGGAACGGGGGATGAGGACGTGGCCGTGGGGACAGCGCGGATGGACGGGGCGGCGGGTGTGGTGCTGGCGGGAGGGCAAAGTCGCCGCATGGGGCGGCCCAAGGCTGCCCTTCCCGCCGGGGAGCGGAGCGGGGAGCCGACACTGTTGCGCGACCGCGCCGCCCTGTTGGCCCAGGTGGCCGACCCGGTGTGGGTGTCCCTGCCGTTCGGCGCCCCCGCGGGCCCCGGCGCGATTGCCGATACTCACCCCAGCCTGGGCCCGCTGGCAGGGATTGAGGGCGCGCTAGCGCAGCTCGAGGCCGCGGGCGGCCAGTGGCTGTTGGTGCTGGCCGTGGACATGCCGAATGTGCCGCTGGCGCTATTGTGGCGCCTGTGGTTCGCGCGGAAGCCCGGCGGCGTGGCACTGGCTCAGCATCCGGCCGGCCGCCTAGAGCCCTTGGTGTCGTGCTGGCACCGAGACGCCCGGCCGGCCGTGTCCCGCAGCCTCGCCCACGGCGAGCGCGCCGTGCGCACGGCTCTGGCGCAGCTGCCGACGGCGGTGGTGCCGGTGGCGCTGGCAGAAGCCGGGTGGCTCGCCAACCTGAATACCCCGGAAGATTGGGAGGCGTGGCGCCGTGCCCCCGTCTGAGCCGCGGTGGCTCCAGGTGGTGGGGTGGTCGGATGTCGGCAAAACCACGGTGCTGACGGCGTGGGTCCAGAGGGCCTGCGCCGACGGCCAGCGCGTAGCCGCTGTCAAGTGGTCGCACCATCCGGTGGGCTCCGCCGCCGGCACTATGGCGGCCCAAGACGCCGGCAAAGACGCGGAGCGGCTCTATGACGCCGGGGCCCGTCCGGTCTTTCGCGTCGGCCCCGACGGATGGGTGGAGCTGGGGGCTGGGCCCGCCCGGCGCGACATCGGCGGGGCGCACGGCGTGCCCCGAAGCCTCCTGGACCGGTGGGGGGCCCTGGAGGTGGACTGGCTGGTGGCAGAAGGGGGGCGCGGCCTGGCTGCCCCCAAGATCGTGCTGGCGCCCGAAGAGCCCCCCGACGTGGCCCCGCCTGTGGTGATGTGGCTCGGGCCGCGGCCCCCCAGCCCGCTGCTTGCGGAGCGGTGGCGGGCCGCGTGGCGGTCCCCGGGTGACGCGAGCCGCCTCATCTGGGAACGGCGGCTGGCCGTCTCGGCGCCGCTGAGCCGCGTCCTCGCCGCCCTCGGATGAGGTGCGTTGCGCATTGTGCACATGTGGGTTGCTGTCTGCGCACCGACAAGGTGCCCGGGTGGGCTACAATCTGCTGAGACGCCCGAAGGGCGTCCAGCGCCGTGGGCGCTGGCGCCGAATTCAGGGCACGGGGGCCAAGACGCACCGTCGGGCCATATCGTGCAACGCAACATAGCCAGAAGGGGATGATCCGTGTGGGACGCGCTGACGATGCGAGGAGCCAGGAATCGTTTGAGGGCCGCTCCCTGCAGCTGTATCGGCTGGATCGGCTGGCTGTCAGCGAGCGGCTGCCGTGGACCATTAAGATTTTGTTGGAGGCGGCGGCGCGCAATGCCGACGGCCGCGTGATTACCGATGCCGACGTGGATCGGCTGGCCCACTGGCAGGCCAAGAGCCCGGGCGCCCAGGAAGTGCCGTTTCGCCCGGCCCGGGTGGTGCTGCAGGACCTGACGGGGGTGCCGGCCATCGTCGACTTGGCCGCCATGCGGGATGCGGTGGCGGAGCGGGGGGGAGACCCCCAGGCCATCAATCCCCTCATTCCGGTGGACCTGGTCATTGACCACTCCGTGCAGGTGGACCAGTTTGGCACGGCCAATGCCATGGCGGTCAACATGGAGCGGGAGTTGGAGCGCAACCAGGAGCGCTACCGCTTTCTCCGCTGGGCCCAGGGGTCGTTCCGGAACCTGCGGATTGTGCCGCCGGCCACGGGGATTGTGCATCAAGTGAACCTGGAATACCTGGCGTCCGTGGTGGCGGTGGGACTGGACCACCGCGGGCGCGAGACCGCGTACTTCGACAGCCTTGTGGGCACGGACTCGCACACCACCATGATCAATGGGCTGGGCGTCTTGGGCTGGGGCGTGGGTGGCATTGAGGCGGAGGCCGGCATGCTGGGACAGCCCCTCTATTTTCTCATGCCCGAGGTGATTGGCTTTAAGCTCACCGGGGCGCTGCCCGCCGGCGTCACGGCCACCGACCTGGCCCTGACGGTGACCGAGAAGCTTCGCCGCTACGGCGTGGTGGGCAAGTTCGTCGAGTTTTTTGGCGCGGGCCTCTCGCACATGAGCTTGGCGGATCGGGCCACGGTGGCCAACATGGCGCCCGAATACGGCGCCACCGTGAGCTACTTTCCCCCCGACCAGGAAACGCTGAACTACCTGGCGCTCACAGCCCGCAGCCCGGAGCACGTGCGCTTGGTCGAGTGGTATCTCAAGGAGCAGGGGATGTTTCGCACGGACAGCACTCCCGATCCCGTCTTTTCAGACGTGCTGGAGCTGGACTTGTCCACGCTCGAGCCGTCGCTGGCGGGCCCCAAGCGCCCGCAGGACCGAGTGCCTCTCGCGCGAATGCAGGAGGCCTTTCGGGAGTCCCTCGTGGCCCCCGTGGCGGAGCGCGGCTTTGGCCTGGCTCCGGCGGCGGTGGGGCGCCGGGTCGCGGTGGCCAACCCGAACGGGCCCGCCAGCATGCTCACGAATGGCTCGGTCGTGATTGCCGCCATCACCAGCTGCACCAACACCTCCAACCCGTCGGTGATGATAGCAGCCGGCTTAGTCGCGAAAAAGGCCGTGGAGCGAGGCCTGACGGTGCCGCCCTACGTGAAAACGAGTTTGGCGCCCGGATCCCGCGCCGTGGCAAGCTACCTGGACGACAGCGGCCTCTCGGCTGCGCTGGATGCGCTGGGATTTCAGGTGGTGGGCTTCGGATGCACCACCTGCATTGGCAACAGCGGGCCGCTGCCGGACGAGGTCACGGCGGCGCTGGAGCAGGAAGATCTCACTGTCGCCTCCGTGCTGTCTGGCAACCGCAACTTTGAGGGCCGCATCCACCCCCTGGTGAAGGCCAACTATCTGGCGTCACCGCCGCTGGTGGTGGCGTACGCGCTGGCGGGCACCGTCGACATCGACATGAACCGCGACCCGTTGGGGCGGGACCGCGAGGGCCAGCCTGTGTATCTCCGCGATCTCTGGCCCACCGCGGCCGAGATCAACCAGCTGTTGGCGGAGGCGGTGAAGCCAGACTTGTTTCGCCGGGAGTACGAAGAAGTGTTCACAGCCAATGACGCATGGAACCACATCGAGGTGCCGACGGGGGCGCAGTACGCCTGGGACCCTGACTCCACCTATATTCGGAAGCCCCCGTTCTTCGAGGACTGGACGCCGGGGGTCCGCGAAGCCCCACCCGTGCGAGACGCGCGCGTGCTCGCCGTGTTTGGCGACTCGGTCACCACGGACCACATCTCGCCAGCGGGCAGCATCGCCAAAAACAGCCCCGCGGCCCAGTACCTGGGGGAGCATGGGGTGGCGCCGCGCGAATTCAACACGTACGGCGCCCGGCGCGGCAATCACGAGGTGATGATGCGGGGGACGTTTGCAAACATCCGCATTCGCAATCGCATGGTGCCGGACACCGAGGGCGGCTACACGCGGCACCTGCCCGATGGCGAGGTGCTGGCCATCTACGATGCCGCCATGCGCTACCAGGCGGAGAAGGTGCCGCTGGTTGTGCTGGCCGGCCGCGAGTATGGCACCGGCAGCTCCCGGGATTGGGCAGCCAAAGGGCCCATGCTGCAGGGCGTGCAGGTGGTGATTGCCGAAAGCTTCGAGCGCATCCACCGGTCGAACCTCGTCGGCATGGGCATTCTGCCGCTCCAGTTTGACCCCGGCGATACGGTGGACAATCTGGGGCTCACCGGGGAGGAGCTCGTTTCGGTGGAGCTGCCGGCGGAGCTCACGCCCATGGCCACCGTGAGCGTGACGGCGTCACCGCGCGAGGGCGAGCCGATTCGCTTTCACGCGACCCTGAGGCTGGACACGCCCGTTGACGTGGACTACTACCGCCACGGCGGCATCCTGCAGACCGTGCTCACGCATTTGGTGGACTGATCCGGCCGCGATGCCACTCTGGGTGGACACGCCGACGCCCTCGCGCACGTCGGCGTGTCCACTCAGGCGGGCTCGAACGGTTCACGCCAAGCCACACCGGCCGTCCGCCACGCGATGGCGCCCATGCCGTTCTTGGCCTCAGAGGGTACCGTCGCATCGTGCACCACCGGTCCCAGCTCCTCACCGGCGCGCACCCGCTGCACAAAGTGCTCGGATGCGGTAAGTAGAAACCGGGCTGTGACCGCGGTGGGAACCAAAGGGGAGCCGCTTCGCCCGTACATGCGTACTCGGGAAGAGGACGGATTATGAAATAATGGGCGCAAAGGCACATCGGGAGGGACCGGTTTGGCATCCGAAACTATGGCTACCTCCGCACCGGGATTACCCCTGACCCCGCCTCTGAAGTGGGCTGGCGGGAAGCGGTGGCTCGTCCCCACCCTGCGGTCATTCTGGGTCCCGTATCGCGATTATCGCCTCGTGGAGCCGTTTTGCGGCGCGTTGTCCGTAACGCTGGGTCTGCAACCCGCTCGCGCGCTGTGCAACGACGTCAACCCCCACCTCATTCATTTTCTGCAGTGGTTGCAGCGCGGGTTACCCGTGACTATCTCTATGCGGAACGACAAGGAGGCGTTTTACGCCGCACGCGCGCGGTTCAACCATCTGTTGGCCACCGGTCAAGGGGGATCGGCCGAGGCGGCCCAGCTCACTTACTACTTGAACCGTACGGCGTATAACGGGTTACACCGGCAGAACCGCCGCGGGGAATTTAATGTCCCGTTCGGCCGCTATAAGACCATTTCCTACCAGACGTCCTTCGAGGCGTATCGGCCCGTCCTCGCGTCATGGTCGTTCACCTGTGGATCCTTCGAACGGGTGGCGCTCAAGCCCGATGACTTTGTGTACGCAGACCCACCGTACGATGTGGCGTTCACGCAGTATAGTGCGGGCGGGTTCACGTGGGCAGATCAAATCCGGCTCGCCGAATGGTTGGCACAGCATCCTGGGCCCGTGATCGCATCCAATCAAGCCACGGCTCGCATTCTTGATTTGTACCGGACGCTTGGATTCCACGTCGAGACGCTGTGGGGCCCGCGCCGCATCAGTCGAACCGGGGATCGGACGCCGGCCCTCGAGATGCTGGCCACGCGGAATCTGTAACCCATGGCAACACGGCAGTCCCAGACTGGACGGGTGCTGGAGGAGACGGCGTTACCAGCCCTGCGGCGGGCTGGATACACGATTGCCACGCAGGTCAACGTTGGCACCCGTCCTGGTGGACGACCCCACAAAGTGGATGTGTGCGCAGAGCGCGACGGGCGTCGCGTTTTAGTGTCTCTTAAGTGGCAACAGGTATCGGGTACCGCCGAACAAAAGGTTCCATTCGAGGTAATGAGTTTGGCTGAGGCGGTCCGGTGCGGCCACGGCGACCTAGCCTATCTAGTGCTGGGAGGCACCGCGTGGACATTGCGGTCGTTTTTCATGGGGCAGGGACTCGCGGGCTACTTTCAACCCTGGGTGTTGGGAGCGGTCACCGTATGCGATCTGGAGACGTTTATCACGCGGGCGAATCAGGTCCGACTGTGACAAGCAACCCATCCGATTTGCAAATAGGAGAAGGGTTGTCCGCGGAATTGGGGGGCCCGCATCTTCAACTTGCGATATTCGGATCCCGACGGCGTGACCGTCCCTATGGGCCGATTCACCAGCGTGGCCGGCCCGAATGACGCTGGCAAGACATCCCTGCTTCTGACAATTGTCGTTGCCGTACTTCTGGTCAAGGGAGGCCTCAACAGCGTCTGCCGTGGCACGTGCCGAGGCGTCAACCGGCGATGGTGGCGGCGGTCATCCGAACGATCTTCGTGCCGCAGCATCACGCCGCCGCGCGGGCCGATCTGGCCCGGCGTCCGCGCCCGAGGGGCGAGAACCTAGGTGCTTCCTGGGTGGGCGTCCGTTCCGATATACGCCAGGCCTGGTTCCATTGGCACTCGAGGAAGAATGGCGTCGTGGACACGGTGTGCCTCTATACCTCAATACCTCGGCGCACGGGTGATCCAGTCGGGCCAGTATGTAGCGGTGCACGACGGGGTCATCGTGTTCATAAGGACCACTCCGTAAAGTGGGTCCCGGCCACCCCCTCGCTGCACCTTCTGTGGAATCATTAACCTGCCATAACCGCTGGATACGCGCCAGTGGGAACTAGGACCGCAGATACCTCCGGCGAGGCCAGTCGAGCGCGCCCGTGCGGTTTGAGCACGCCACGGCCGGCACCACCGCCACGGTGACCGGCCAGATTGCGATGGATGCGGCCCAGGTCATCGACAATGTGAGCTCGCCGACAGTCAACTCCAGTCCCACGACGTCCACCACGTCAGCCCAGCAGGGCCTAAACCTTGTTTGGACAGCTGGTGTCCAACGAGATCCGTTGCGTCTGTCTCTTTCATCGGGGAGCACCCCGGGGGCGTGGCGTCGGCGAGCGGCACCGCGCTCACCACCACTCCCGCCATGGTGCCGGCCTCCGGCGGCGGAGCGATTGTGGACGTGACAGTGCCCTCCGGAGCCGTGTCGGGCGACACGGTCGCTATCACGGGTCAAGACGAAGCGCAGCACGGCACGGCGACGCCCACCTTGACGATTGCCGTACAGTACCGGCCGCCATCAGATCAGCGAGCCAGGATCGCGTTGCCCCGATCCTGGCTCGCGATCATCATAGGTGCCCCGGAAGCTTGCGGCAAGTCCAGGGATGGGCTATCCAGCGGGCCACGGGGCGGGGCGTGCCGGTGGCGATGGTCTAACGCCAGAAGCGCGGCCCCCCCGACGAACCTCGTGGGCAGGGCGTGCAGCTCTTCACTGTGACGCGAGCGATGCGGTGGGCAAACGGCCGGTCCCGGCGGCAGCGTGGTGAGCCGCGCTCAAGCAGGGGGCGGACTGACGCGACCGCGGTACCACTCTGGGTGGATTAGCGGCGCCATCGCACGCGCCAGTGTGTCCACCCAGGACGCTTCGCGCAAAACCAGGCCGCCCGTGAGCCACCCGATCGCCCCCATGCCGGTCTTGGCCTCCGACAGGCCCGTCACATCGTCCACCACCGGTCCCAGCTCCTCGCCGGCGCGCACCCGATCCACGACCTCGGGAGGCAGCAGGACCGTTCCGCCTCGCGCGTACCATCGGCCGGATGGCGCCACCACGGCGGCCACCCCCATGAGCCAGCCTCCGTCCTCCGTGAGGACCACCCCGCCCTCAAGCCCGACACCCCAGGAGCTCCCCAGGGCCAGGCAGGCTCCCTCGGCGCGGTGGAAAGCCCCACGGGTGGTCTCCTCCCACCCGAGCGGCTGCTCCGGCACGCCCGAAGGGACGGAGGCGCCCTGAACCACCCAGCCCGGGGCCAGCCTGGCAAACACCGTGACCGCCGCGTTCACTTTGGTGGGGTTCAGCGACCCCACGGCCACCCGGCTTTCTGGCGACGCCTGCAAGCCACCCTCCCGGGAGCCGTGGAGTTCCACCCATCTCTTCATGCCTTAAAGGTTGGACACCGGCGCCAACAATTCCTGCCGGCGCAGGCCCACCCGCGTCTCGGGATGCCACATCGCCGTGGCTTTCCCAGCCCAGCCCGCAAGGCGTGGCGTGGCGCTGGGGCCTGCGGTGGCGAGACGCCGCCCGCATCGACTTGCCTCCTTCTTGCCCCCTTCTTGCCCCCTTAAGGTTACTGAACGGCATGCAGCAAAACGGGCGGTGGTGAATAGAGTTCCGCTCTCTCCCCGGGCGCACGTGGGCGGCGTGGGCCGCGAGCCTTCGGGCAGCGGGGCGTCCCGACGAGGGGGCGCTTGTCCACATGGCCACTTTGATCGCGGTCCAGCCGGATGCGGCAGGAATGCGCCGGTCACTGGCGAATGAGGCAGGCAATGTCGTCCCAGCGCTTGGTTTTCGCCGGATGGCAGCTACGGCCTTCTGGTGGCCGACTGCTGCGCAGCAGGCCGTGGCGAACTGCTGGGACCACCGCTTGAAATACTGGGAGGCAGAGAAAGATGGCCACGCACCGGCGCCGCAAAGTTTTCACGGGTCTGACTATGGCCTCGTCTTTGGCTTGGATGTCCATTTTGCCCGCCACGGCGGTGTTTGCCCAAAGCGCCCCGACGGTGACCCCGGGCTCGGTGACGCTCAGTGGCCCCATTCAGCCGACGAACGGCTCGGCCACGTTCACGGCCAGTGCCAGTGACCCGAATGGCACGGCCGAGTACCAGTTCTGGGTGGAGTCGCCCACGGGTCAGTGGACGGACATGCAGAACTACTCGCCCAACAACACGTTTACCCTGGCCACCCCCTCGGCCGGCGACTACCTGGTCGCGGTGGAAGTCCTGGACCAGGCGCAGGTGGCCGCCGGCGACTGGAGCCTGGCGCAGACCACGCTGCCCGACGCGGTGTTCAACGGCTCCACCCTGTCCGTGGTGTCCAACGCCAGTGGTGAAGTGGCCAAGGGCCAAACCGTCACCCTGACGGCGACCGAAGCCAACGTGTTCAGCCCCCTGTATCAGTTCTGGTACCAAGAGCCGGACGGCACCTGGGTGCAAAGCGGCAACTACCAGAGCGGCAACACCTTCACGTTCACGGCGAGCCAGGCCGGCACCTACAAGTACGTGGCCTACGTGAAGAGCCCGCTCGCGGCCAACAACCCGCATGGGGCGCTCCAGAGCAACGTGGGCAGCCAGGTGGCGTACGGCACCGCAAGCCAGGTGGTGGTGAGCCCAGCAACCCAGACGGTCGTCGCCGACGGCCAGGCCCAGGGCCAAGTTACCTTCACGGTGGAGGACAGCCATGGCAACCGCGTCGCGAACTTCAGCGGGACGCTGACGCTCTCGAGCAACGGAGCCGGCCTCGGCATCAACGCCGGGAGCATGAATGACGCCGGCGAGTACGCGGTCACCGACGGCGTGGCGACCGCCACGATCACGGCGCCGACGACCGATGCGGGCCAGACGGTGAGTGTGTTTGCGGACAACCTGATGTCGGCGGCCACCGGCGCGGGCGGCACGGCCGGCCAGAGCCAGGTCGCGAACATCAACTACAGCCACGCGACCGCGGCCGTGAGCGCGGCCGCGCCGAGCGCGACCGGCATCCTGTTGATGGCCACGCCGAACGATCTGTCGACGGACGCCAACGCCACGAGCACCGTGTGGGCGGTGGTGACGGACCAGGCGGGGAACCCGATGCTGGCCGCCAACGGCTACTATGTGAACCTGGCGCTCAGTGGCGGATCCGCCACGTTCCTGGACGGGCAGACGACGGATGCCGCCTACATGACCAGCACCACGGCG
>JAKADP010000057.1 GCA_021820465.1 Bacillota bacterium | reverse complement strand
CGTCTGAGCCGAACGCCCAGCCTGTGAGCGTGACGTACACCGTGGTGCCGGGATCGGCGACCGTGTTTCCCCTGATTGAGCAGGGCGGCCACGTGCTGTCCGGCACCAACCTGGTCAGCGTGCCCGCAAGCGGTCTCGCAGACGTGCAGGTCGTCAACGTGGACGCGGGGGGCAACCCCGTGCCCGTCACCGGGACGGCCAGCGCCGTCATCGCGCTGCCATCCCTGCCAAGCGGGCTGGCCTGGGAAACGACCGACGGCGGTCCGGCCGCGCAGTCTGGCGCCACGGCCGCCATCCCGGTGGGCAGCACCAGCGCCAGCGTGTGGCTCGTCTCCACCGGCACCGCCGAGACCTACGGCGGCAGCGACGAAGCGGCGTTTGGCGTGAACTTCGCCGGCACCAGCGCAAGCGCGGATCAATTCGGCGCGGCCGGCACCAGTTCGGGATACGTCGACTTGGGCGCGGTGGTGAACCCGGCCGTGTTCCAGGACTGGCAGAGTCCCTTTGCCTCGGCCAGCGCGACCGACGTCACGACCAAGACTGCCCTCGCCTGGAACAGCAATGCCACGTTGAGCTACGCCCCCACATCTTCGGTGTGGGCCCAGTTCTACTTCTCGAACATCGCGGTGGCGCCGAGTGATACGTTTACGTACCAGCTGGGGATCAATCTCGACAATCCCCAGTACGGCTACGGCACCTTCCTCATGCCCACGCTGACCGGCCAGGGATAGCCCGGCCCTCACCGGCTGCCGATAGAGGCGCGGGCATTGCCCGCGCCTCTTCCGTGAGGGAGACGCCCATCCCGCTGGCCTGGGCCTTCAACTGTCGGTGCGACTCTTCGTCCAGATAGAGGCGCAGATAGATGCGGACTTTGTGTGCCGTTCGCGCACCTCCCCGGCTTTGGTAGCGCCAAGACGTTCAAGACCCATTCCGCGCCGGCGTTCGCCGCCTGCCATCCGCGCGGGGGTGGCCCCATAGTCAGGGTCGGCGCCGAACGTTATAATGAGGCACTTCAAGCCGGGGGGCGAAGAATGTTCAAAGCGTGGACAGATCGATGGGATGAATTGTCTGTGCTGGTGGACACCGGCATGGCCTACGTGGCCTACCTGCTGGTGGTCCACTTCTACTTTCAGTTCAATCCTCGGCTGGCCACCGTTCAGCTCCTAGGCTTTTACTTCAGCTGGTCGCTGCTGGTGCTGGGCGCCGCCTGGCTGGGGCTGAAGCTGAATTTCCGCGGATACAGCCGGCGGTGGAACCAGCTGCCCGCAGAGCTGGCCATGCTGCTGTTGGCCAACGTGGAGCTGGGCGCCGGCATCGCGGTGCTGGTATTTGCTTTGAAGGCCACATGGTTTTCGCGCCTGATTTTCGTGCTGTGGCCGCTCACGGCGCTTGTGCTGCAAAGCCTGGTGCACGTGGCCACCAAGGTGAGCCTGGCGCGGTTTCGGCGCACGGGCGCCGACCACCGCCAGCTGGTCCTGATCGGCTATCCCTCGCGGCTGAACGTCTTTCGAGAAACCTTAAATGCGATCCCCGAAGCGGGGATGGGCGTGGCGGCGCTGGCGCCGGTGCCGCTGGGCGATGACAGTGCCGGTCAGTGGGCGCTGTCGCAGCTGGCCGAGTGGCTGGAGACGCGGGTGGTGGACTCGGTGGTGCTGGCGCTTCCGCTGGACGACCAGGTGCTGCGTGGAGCCATTCGCCTGGCGGAGGTTCAGGGCAAAGAGGTGCGCCTCCTGCTGGACGAAGTGGGAGCCATGGCCAGCCGCTCGCAACTTTACAACTTCTACGGCAACTCGGTGCTGGTGGTGAACCCCTCGCCGGCGCATCCCATCGCCCGGTGGGTCATCAAGCGGTGGATTGATTTCTTCGGCGCGCTGGTGCTGGTCGTGTTGCTGTCGCCCGTGCTGGTAGGCATCGCCATCGTGCTGAAGTGGCGGGAGCCGAAGTGGCCGGTGCTGTTTCGCCAGCGGCGGGTCGGATTGAACGGCCGCCAGTTCTGGTGCTTCAAGTTTCGCACCATGGTGCCGGACGCCGAGCGGCAGCAGGCCGAGCTTCAGCACTTGAACATCATGTCGGGTCCGGTGTTCAAGGTGCCGGACGACCCGCGGGTGACCCCCACCGGCCGTGCGCTGCGGCGCCTCTCGCTGGACGAGTTGCCCCAGCTGTTCAATGTTCTGACGGGGGAGATGAGCCTGGTGGGCCCGCGCCCGGCGCTGCCCGAGGAGGTCACGCACTACGGGGAGCGCTCCCGCAAGCGCCTCTCCGTGCGCCCCGGCATCACGGGGCTCTGGCAGGTGTCGGGCCGCAATGAAATCCAGGACTTTCAGCAGTGGGTGGCCCTGGATATTGAGTACATTGACCGCTGGTCGCTGTGGCTGGACCTGAAGATTCTCATGCGCACCATCCCCGTGGTGGTGCAGCAGCGGGGCGCCCACTAGGGGCACGAACCAGAGGGCCGGTGCCTCGAGGCACCGGCCCTCTGCTTCGTCCATCTGCCGCCGACGTCTTAGCTCTTGAGGAGCCCGTGCTTGACCAAAAAGTTTTTTGCCACGGTCTGCGGCGATTCCTTCAGCACCTCGACGTCGTAGTTCATCTGCGTTTGGTCCTTGGTCGTGATGAGTCCCATGAGCGGCGCCAGCACCTTGTTCAGATGCCACTCCTTCACGATCTTGTCCTGGATGATCACGATCCCGTGGTACGGTGGAAAGAAGTGCTTGGAGTCCTTCAGGGGAGTCTCGTGCAGCTTGGTGAGCCGAGCGTCCGTGGAGTAAGCCACCGCCGCCTGAATGGACCCCTGGGCCAGCGCCTCGTACATCAGGCTGTAGTCCATCGCCTTGGCCGCCTTGAAGTGCAGCCCATACGCGGCGGTGAACGCCTTGTATCCGTCTCCGACGCGCTGCTGGAAGGTGGGGTCGGTCCCAATCGTCCAGTGGGGGGCATACTTGGCCACCTGAGCGTCGGTCGTGAGGTGATACTTCTTGGCGACGCTGGACTTGACCGCAAGTGCGTACGTGTCCTGGTACCCGAGCGAAGGCGACACCCAGAGGCCCCACCGCTTCTTCTCCTGGCTTACGACATAGGCCGACACCGCATTGGGATGGCCCTTCCACTTGCCGGTGTACGCTTGGTGCAGCGGCCCGGTGAATTCGGTGCCGTCGTATCCCACGTACGCCTGAATCGAGTTTTTCAGCAGCAGCGTATGCAGCAGACCGGAGGCGCCGGTGGTGTACGAGATGCTCACCGTAACCGGCGTTTTGGCCTGGATCAGGTCCTTGACAATCCAGTCGTCGATGCGCGGCTCGGCAAAGTCTTGGGCCGCCATCTGTATGTGCGTCACCTTCCCGCCGGCCGCGCTGCCTCCGCAGGCAGCCAGCGTGGCCACCAGTCCCAGGGACATTGCGGCGCTCATGGCCCACTTTCCCGGATGACTCGTGTGATTGCGCAAAATACCCATGTCAACCTCCTCAAATCATCCCCATTTGGGGGAAGTTCGTGCGGTGGGCCGGCGTTAGGCGCGGAGGCCGCGCGGTGTCAGCACGCGCTCCACCCGGCCCATCAGTCCCTCGGCCAAAAAGGCCAGCACGATGGCCGGAATGGTACCGGCCAGGACAATGGAGTTGCTGGCGAGCCCCATGCCCTCCATGATGAGGGAGCCCAAGCCCCCGGCCCCGATGAGCGACGCGAGGGTGGCAAACCCAATCGTGGCGACCAGTGCAGACCGAATGCCCGCGATGATGACGTGCAGGGCGAGGGGCATTTCGATCATCCAGAGCAGCTGCCAGCTGGTGACGCCCATGCCGCGGGCGGCATCCTTGACCCCAGGGTCTACTCCCATGATGCCCACGTAGGTGTTGCGGACGATAGGCATGAGCGCGTAGAGAAACAGCGCCAGCACGGCCGGCAGCACGCCGATGCCGAGCCCAATCGCGATCATGAGGGCCAGCAGCGCCAGACTGGGGATCGTCTGCATGGCATTGGCGAACCCCATTACCGGGCCGTACAGCCGCCGGACGCGTGTGGCCAGCATGGTGAGCGGCACGGCCACCAGGATGGCAGCGGCTAAGGGAATGGCCACCAGGTACAGCTGCTGCAGCGTGTGGCGCCAGATGGTGCCCGGATGCTGGGTGAAAAACTGATACGTGTGCAGCAAGAGCGTCACCGGGCCACCTCCCCTGCCAGCGCCCTGTCAGATTCGGCCAGGTTCACGTCCTGCACTCCCCGAGCCACGCGCAGGGCATCCCCCAGCAAGCCCACCAGCGTCCCCCGCGTCACCAGCCCGACGATGCGATCGTCTGCGTCCAGCACGGGCAGGCTGTCCACCTGCTGGTGGCTCAGCAGCTGGTGCATGGCCGTGAGGCCCGAGTCGGACGGCGCGAGGGTGGCCACCGTCCGGTCCGCCAAGGTGCCCACCGGGCTTTGGTCTCCGGCCTCGATGTGGTCCTGCAGCTCGGACTGCCGGACCACGCCCGCGTAGCGCCCCTGGCTGTCCTGGACCAACAGCGAGCTCACCCGGCGCCGCCGCATCAGCTCTAGGCTGCGGGCCAGCCCATTGGATGCGGAGGTCATGACCGGGCTCGCGATCATCACGTCGGCCACGGACACCTCGCTCGCCTGGCGCAGCACCCGGTGGCGTCCCATGAAGCTCGCCACAAACTCGTCCGCGGGGTGGCGGAGCATCTCCTCGGGCGGGGCCACCTGGACGATTTCGCCATCTTTCATCAGCACGATGATGTCGGCCATCGAGAGAGCCTCGTCCATGTCGTGGGTGACAAACACGATGGTTTTCGACACCGTGCGCAAGAGGCGCTTGAATTCTTCCTGCAGCTGTTCGCGCATGAGCGGGTCCAGGGCTCCAAACGGCTCGTCCATCAGGATGATGTCGGGGTCGTGTGCCAGGGCGCGCAGCACGCCGATGCGCTGCTGCTGGCCGCCCGACAGCTCCGCGGGATAGCGATCGAGATACTCGGCGGGGTCCAGCCCCACCATCTCCAGCAGTTCCGCCGCTCGATCCCGGCGGGCCGCGGGCGGCTGCCCCAAGAGGCGCAGGACAAACGTGATGTTGTCCCCGATCGTGAGGTGCGGCATGAGCCCGATGCGCTGAATGACGTAGCCTAAGCGGCGGCGCAACTCAACCGGGTTGTAGGTTTTGCAGTCCCGCCCCTCGAGCCAGATGCTGCCAGACGAGGGCTCAATGAGTCGGTTCACCATGCGGAGCGTGGTGGTTTTGCCACAGCCGGAGGGGCCAATGAGCACTACCAGCTGGCCGCGCGCCACCGACAGCGTGAAGTCGCGCACGGCCGGGGCCCGCCCTCCAAACGACTTGGTGACGCCGCGAAACTCCAAAATAGTCTCGGAGTCAGCCCCAGGGGAACCCGAATTGCCATCGGTCATCGCATCACCCCCAGCATAATGGGTCGGATGCGAGCATATGGACGCCAAGAGACGAACAAAATGGGCGGGTCCAGCCCACGCGGAGCCTCCCTACGCCTACGAGGTTAGTTGTCGGGCTGGGGCAGTGAAGCTTGCCCCTGTACTCGCATTCGCCCCCAGGCTGCCCGGTTGGACAGCCAAAAATCCCCCGCTTGCCCGCTTGCAGCGGGCAACTCGGCGACCATAGCGTCGCAGATTCCTTGTGCATTCTATCACAAGGCTAGCCCGGGTGCTTAGTCGACTTGGCCCTGCCCCCGTTCGCGGTGGTGCGCCTCGCGCTCGGCGCGGGCGACCGCCTGCCCGAAGCGCCCCGTGCAGTCGGCCGACCACTCCGTGGTGAACACGCCCACCACCGCCGTCCGCGACGGGATGGGGACCCACACGGCATGGCGGAGGGCCGAGGGAATCGGCGTGTGGTCGTCAAAGACCCCGGCGGCTGCCGGCATCGCCTGCGGCATGGCCACCGCCACGGGCTGCCCCTGCATCCATGCCGATCCGCCGTAGCTCCACGGGGTCAGGGTATCGGGCCACCACAGGGTGGCCGCCGGCCACTCGGGTCGCACGCCCGCCACGCCCAGACGCTTCATCCAAGCACCATCAGGATCGCCACCGCCATCGGGGCGCCTGGCATACAGAACGACCATCTGGCCAATGTCGTGGGGTGGGGTTAGCCAATGCACTAGGGCTTCCAGAAGCAACGCATCGCGAGACATCCCATGTCCCGTAGCGGATCGCTGTGTCAAAAGCCGGCTCTCCTTCTGATCAAACAACAAGCTGCTGCCGGCATAAACGCAAGCGGCGATGGGTCATCCCCACGCACCCTAGGGTAGGAGACTAGAGGAAGAGGCGCGGGCTGTCAATGGGGCACGAATTGTGGGGGGCGTGCCGCCCGCGCCTTATGCGCCGGGTCGGCCGCGGGCCACTGCACGTTCCCGCATGGCGCCCAGACTGGGCACATCAGCCCGAATCGGCATGTGGGCAGCGGCCGCCCGGGCCCGCTCAAGGAGCTTGGCGTCCCCCTTCTTCAAGACGGGCCCGCTCCTTATAGTCCACTTATTTTCTGATGAGTCCGCAAAACACTAGATACTGTGTTATGATAGCGACAGCGGGGAAGGACCCTGACAGAGAGGGAGTGGGGAAAATGGCCAACCGAGCCGACTTCACCGAAAAGTTGAAGATGCAGCTGGATGACGTGAACGCACATTTGGACACCTGGCAGTCTAAGGCGGACGATTCTGCCGCCGGGGCGCGGCATCGCTATGACGCCCACATTGAGAACCTGCGGAGCCAGCGGGACACGGCCACCAAGAAGCTGGCTGACCTTCAGGGGATCAGCGATGACGGGTGGGCCGGGATGCAGGGCGGAGTTCAAACGGCTTTGGACAGCCTGCACGACGCCTTCATCAAGGCCAAGTCGACGTGGAACGGGGACCGAGGCGCTTCCGCCGGACCGCGGTGACTCGCGGATTCGCAATGCGTCCTTAGACCGCAGGTCTGCCGAGGGGCAGCCTGCGGTCTTTCGCTGTCCGGGCGGCATCGTCCCGGGAGCGGTTTCCCTTGCCTGCCGGAGCTTCGCGGCACAGTGCCCGCACACCGCGCCGGCGCCGTGGGCTGGCGCCGCGTAGCGTTCTGGACCGCCCCGCGCTATCATCGGCGGCAAGGGATCCCCAGTGGCGAAGGCGGCCAACAAGGAGTGAGCGGTTGACCGGGAGAGAAGTGGCCAAAGCCACGGGACTCGTGGCGGGGATCACGCTGGTGAGCAAGGTCACCGGCTTTGCCCGCACACTGGTGCTGGCCGACGTGTACGGGGCGACGTGCCTGACCGACAGCTATGTCGCGGCCACGGTGTACCCGAGTGTGCTGTTTGCGGGGCTCCGCAGTGCGCTCGCGACCAGCTTCATCCCGCTGTACACCGAGGTGCGCGAGCGGGACGGCCAGGCCAACGCGTTTTTGTTCGCCAACACCGTGCTGACCACGCTGTTTCTGGCCCTCCTGGTGTTGTTGGCCGTCGGATTCGCGACTGCGCTGCCCGTTCTGCCGCTGTACGCCCCCGGGTTTGTGTCGCGCGTCTGCCTGTCACGCCCCCAAATTACGCTCACCCTGCAACTCACGTGGATTATGTTGCCCGCGCTGCTGTTCATCGCCTTGGCGGGGGTGCAGGAAGGCATTCTGCAGTCAGAGCGCCGCTTTGCCGCGCCAGCGGCGGTCGGCATCCCCCAGAACCTGATTCTCATCGCGGTGATTGCGCTCCTGGCTTCCCACTGGTCCATCTTTGCGGCAGCGGCCGGGTCGTTTCTGGGCGGCGCGTCGTACGTCGTGGTGCAGGGCGTGGCGCTGCGGCGCGCGGGGTTCCGGTTTCATCCGCGCCTCGACTTCCGCCATCCCGACCTGCGGCGCATGGCGGTGATGGTGCTGCCCGTGTTTTTATCCACGTTCGTGGCTCAGGCGGGCTTCATTGTGGATCGCCTGCTGGCCTCGAGCTTGAAAAGCGGCAGCCTGTCCGACTTGAACTACGCCCTGTTGGTGAATGGCCTGTTGCTGTCGCTGTTTGTCACCGCGCTGGTGACCGTGCTGTATCCCACGCTGTCGCGCTTCACGGCGCAGGGCGACCAGAGCGGCTTTGTCTCGGCCGTGCGCCGGTCGCTGGGGGTGCTGACGCTGGTCACGGTCCCCGTGGCCGCCGCCGTCATCGTGCTGGCCGCGCCGTTCGTTCGCGTGGTGTTTCAGCGCGGCGCGTTTACCGCCAGCGCCACGGCCGGCACCGCCTTTGCGCTGGCGTTCCTGGGCATCGGGCTGGTGGCCAGCGCCGGGGGCGCCCTCTTGCCGCGCGCCTTCTTTGCTCTGAAGGACACGCGCACGCCGACGCTGTTTGCGCTGATTTCCGTGGCGGTCAACATCGTGGCGGATTTGCTGCTGGTGCATCCGCTGAAGCAGGGAGGGCTGGCGCTTGGCACCTCCATCGCGCAGTGGGTGTTTGTGGGCGTCATGCTGTGGCGGCTGCGGCGGCGGGTGGGCCCCTTGGGCGGCATGCGGCTTCTGGCGACCGTGGGCAAGGCGCTTCTCGGCGGCGCGGTGATGGCCGGTGTCCTGTATGGGGGGTACCACGCGACCATTGGGCTCGTGCCCACCGCGGGCCATGTCGTATGGTGGCAGGGCGCGGACTTGGTGGTGGTCATGGCCGCGGGCCTGGCGGCCTACGGCCTCTTGGTGTGGCGGCTCGGGCCCGAGGAGGTGCACTACCTGCGGCAGGTGGCGAGCCAGGGGTGGCGCACGATGGTGCGCGCGGGCGCATGACGCCCCGACCGCCCGCTCCGGCCGACGGCACCGTCGGCGTCGTGATCGGAACCTATCGGCGCCCGGCCATGCTGCGGGCCGCTCTCGCCAGTGTGGCGGCTCAGGCGCATCCCGTGCAGCGCATCATCGTGTGCGATGACGGCAGCGGCGACGAGACCGAGCAGGTGGTGGCGGACTTTGCCCAAAAATGGGCCGGGCAGGTGGTGTGGGTGGCGGGCCCCCACACCGGCCATCCCGGCCGCAACCGCAACCAGGCGCTTTCTCACCTCGGAGGGCTGGACTGGGTCGCGTTTCTGGACGACGACGACACGTGGGAGCCGGACAAGCTCCTGCGCCAGTGGGCCCGGATCCGCCAGGGCGGGGTGGAGCTGCTGGGCTCGGGGGTGACCGCGGTCGGTCCGGACGGGGCGGTGCGCCGCGTCTATCGTCCGGCCACTGGCCGGGTGGCCCTTACCGAACTCGCGGCCGTCAACCCGTTTGCGACCAGCGGGGTCATCCTGCGGCGGCAGCTGTTTTGCGATCTGGGCGGCTTCGACGAGCATCCCCGGATGGTGGGCTGGGGCGACGACTATGACTTGTGGATCCGCGCGGCCGCGCGCGGGGCGCGGATCGAAAACCTCGGGGATCCGCTGGTGGTTTACCGCGAGGGACAGGGGATCATGGCGTCCGTCGGCCTGGACTGGGGCCAGCGCGCCTTTGCGCTGGCGCACATAGCCCAGAAACTGCCAGGGCGTGCGCACGGGTCGGCCCGCCGCATCCTTTGGGGCCGCCACCACGCGGCGGCCGCCGAAGCGGCGCTGGCAGGCGGGGACCGCCTCTCGGCCTGGCGCCATGCCCTCTCGGCGGTGAGCCACTACCCGACCCGGCCGTCCTGGGCCACGCTGGCCCACGTGGTGCGACGCCGCGCGGACTAACCCGACCCCGAGGACGCTGGCGCGGCCGCCGGCTTCGCATCCGGAGCGCGCCAGCGGGCGAGGGGGACCCCGCCCGCGACCAGCACCAATCCCGCCATCGCGGCATAGGTGAGCGGGATGCCCAGCTCGCGGGTGCCCATCAGCCAGCCGGCGGCGGGGAACACCATCACCATGCCCAGGCTGAACAGCGCATCGGGGGCCGACAGCACCGTGGCCCGCACCGCATCAGGGGCCAGCCGGGACAGCGTGGCCGTGGCCACCGGATCCACCGTGCCGTCGGCGGCGCCGCCCGCGACAAGCGCCGTGGCGGCCCCCAAGAGCGGCAGCGCCCCCACCGCCGCCATCAGGAGCGCCAGGGCCAGCGTGGCGATGCGGAGCACCCGCCTGGCCGGGAACCCGGGCCGCGCGGCCCAGCGCCCCACCAGCAGACTCGTGGCCGCGCCGGCGAGGTTGGCCGCCGCCAGTACGATGGTCACCAGCAGGATGGGGGCCCCCTTGGCCGCCAGGGTTGTTTGCCCGTAGAGGTGATTCGTGGTGATGAACACGCTCACCAAGCCGTAAAACAGGACGAGGCCCAGGAGCCCGGGCACCTGGCGCAGCGCCGCGCCCATGATCCGGATGCGCGCGGCGATCCCCCCATGCGCGCCGGGCTGGGGTCCGGCGGACCCGGCGTCCGGCCGCGCCCGCGAGGGCTCGGGCAGGCTCCACACCACGAGCAGCGCGCCCAACTGCACGACACCGGCCGCCACGTAGACGGCCGTCCAGCCAAAGTCGGTGGCCAGCCACCCCCCGGCCACCGCGCCCACCGCACCACTGGCATACGTGATGGCCAGCACTCGCCCGTAAAAGTGGGCAAAGTCCTGTTTGTGGGGCGCGAGGTCGTAGAGGAGGGCCTGGTCGGCCCCGCCGATGAACGACCAGGCCAACGCATGATACGCCATGGCGAGCAGGCCCCAGCCGAACGACAGCGGCGCCAGCACCAGCATGGCTATCGGGGCGGTGGCCGCAATGGCCAGGCCGACGCGGAGCGCCGTGCGCCGGCCGTACCGGTCCGCAAAGGCGCCGGTGGGTAAATTGGTCGCGAGCGAGGTTAGATGAAAGGCCACCTCGGCCAGGCCCACCTGCCAGAGCGGCCAGCCCAGGTGCACCAGGTACAGCAGCCAGAGGCTGGCGGTGAGTTGAAGCCATCGAAGCCCGGAATATGCGTAAAAGCGGCGAACCGGCCCGGTGGCACGGCCCGCACCCACCTCGGCCCAGCGCGGCACGGCAATCCTCCTCCGTGGGGGCATGAAGGCGAGCCATCCGCGGACGAGGCTCCCCGCGTCGGCGCGCACCCACCTAGGGCACTAGGGCAGACGTGTCCCTTACGGGCACCGGGCGGAGTGTGCGACGCGGCGAATCCGGCAGATGCGATGTTGGCCCATGACCAGCCGCTCTGCGGCAGGCGCCCAGCGCTGGCGGTCCATCTCCAACACCTCCTGAAGCTGCGAGCCGCCGCTGGGGCGGCCAGGATTCTGGGCCATTCTAGCAGATTCTCCGCAAGCGGCCTGGTGACCGGCGAATCCAGCGCTCGGCGCGACTCATCCGAGACGGCTTGCGAGCCTACTGCGGCAGAGCGGAGGCGACCGGTCCGAGGCCAATGGCCCGCCCTCAGGGCTGTGGGGAGAGATCAGCCCGCGGAGTCGCCATCGCCAGGCAGGCTTTGGACGTCGGAGACGTCCGCGAAGCGCCCCTCGGGAGGTGCCACACCAGCCAGCGTGCATGGCCTCTGACCATGGCGAACGTGAACGGCCCGCATCGTGCGGCTTGGCGCCCGCGACTCTTTGAGGTCACAGCGGCAGTGGCCGCGCCTGAGCGGTGGTGGGCGCCTCCAAGCGAATCGTGTGGGGGCAAGGAGGTTGGGCTGGGGGCATGGGAGCGGGGAGCATCCGATCCCGCCCTCAGCAAGAGGCAGCGGGCCCCCTGAAGGGCCCGCTGCACAGGAGCCGGCGAGCGGTCTAAGCGCCCACCGTGATGGTGGCCGTGTTGGACGACTGCACCATGTGATCCGGGTCCGAGAAGGTGACCGTGTACGTTCCTGCGGGAACGCTCGCGCCGACCGAAAGCGTCACCGTGCCGCTGGCGCTCGTCGGGGCTCCGAGGAAGGTGTACTGCCCGGAGACGAGGGCATGCGGCGACGTGGTGCCGAGCCCGGACACGCTGAATCCCCCCGACACCAGGGAACCGCTGGCGGTCTTCACGGTGATGGTCGCGTCCAGGTTGTCCAGGTAGCTGGCGGTGGCGGTTGTGCCATTCATGAAGTCCTGGGACAGGGTGAGCGCGTCGGACTGTCCGGCGGCCACCGTGGATGTGGCCGGGGTGACCTGGAACATCACGGCGGGGTTCTGCGTCACACTCACGACCTGACTCATGACTTCGGCCGCGGCGGTTTCGGGTGCCGACGCGTCCCGCGCGAAGGCCACCACTTTATACGTGCCAGCCGTCGTCCCGCTGTTCATCGGGAGCGTGAACGTGCTGCTGGAGCTGTACGCGCCGCTCTGGCTCCACTGGCCGGCAGGGTTCTCCACCCAGAACTGATACACCGGGTGCAGGAGGTTCGTGGCGCTGGCATGGGCCGTCGCCGCCATGCCGGGTCCGCTGGTCATGGCGCCGCCCGTCACCGAGAGGCTCACGCCGCTATCCACGTTGACGGCCTGCACGACTTCCTGGGCGGCTTGCCAGTCGCCCGCCGCCACCTGGGCACCGGTCATGGCGTACGCCGCAATGACATAGCTGCCGGCGGCCACGGACGGCAGCGTGAGGGTCGGGTTGGATGAGTAGTTTTGGGCCAGCTGCCATCCATGCGCCGCGGAGTCCACCCAGAACTGATACTCCGGCGCCGACACCACGGGGGCCGCGGCGGTGTATGTGAGGGTTTGCCCCGCGGAGGCCACACTGGTGGGGCCCACCAGCTCCATGCCGGGCGCGATGGGGACGGTCGCGCTGTTGGTGTTGCCATACAGGTGGCTCCCAAGTGCGCCCGTGAGAAAGATGCCGTAGTGCTCCTGGGAAATGAGGTTGCTGGCCACGACCGTGCCCATGACCGGGTTGACCACACCGGCCACCACGATGCCCGTGGGCAGCAGCGCGCCCACTTCGGGATCGGTGCCGTCGCCGGAGATCGTGTTGCCTGTCACCACGGTGTTGGTGAGCTGGTCACCTGGCGCGTTGCTGTGCACAATGACGCCGGGCAGGAAGTTGTTGGTGGACGTGTTGTCGGCCACCACGTTGGCATTCGCACTCGAGTTGGGCACGTTGGTGGCCACCACGATGCCGGCCACGTTGTGCGTCACGGTGTTGCCCACAATCTGGTTGCCGTTCACGCCCCCACCGCTGTTGTAGGCCGCCACCACGATGCCGCACGCATGGGTCGCACCCGAGATGGTGTTGTCGGCAATCAGGTTGTCGTTGGCGGGCAGGGCCACGCCCGACGCGGGCTGGGCCAGCGCAGGGTTCAGCGCGCCGTCATCGGTCACCGAGATGCCTCCGCCAATCACGTTGGTGAGCGTGTTGCCCATCACCGTGGACGACGAGGTGCCGGTCAGTATGATGGCTTTGTTTTCGGGAATGGCCGGGTTCAGCCCCAGTCCCGTGTTGGAGATGACGTTGTCCAGCACGGACACGTGGCTGGTGTCCAGCACCAGGATGGCGTGCGAGTTGGGATTGGTGATGGTCAGCCCGGAAATCGTGGTGCCGGCTGCGGCGGCCCCGCTCACCTCGATGCCCAGGAGGTCGCCTGAGACGTTCAGGATGGTGTTGGCGGGTCCGCCCGCCGGGCCGGGCTCGGATTCGAGCGTAATGGAATCGGTGATGGAGACGGTGCCGGAATAGGTCCCGGGCTCCACCACGATGGTGTCGCCACTCACGGAGGCTGACACCGCGTGCTGAATCGTCCGGTACGGGCTCGCAATTTGCCCGGTGCCCGTGGTGTTGGATCCGGTGGGACTCACGTACAGGGTGGTGGGGGCTGCGGTGGCCCACACGGCGCTGGACATCAGCACCAGGGATCCCAGCGAGACGGCCGCGCCCACCCCTTTCATGAGGCGGCGAGACTTAGAAGAATCATTCATGGAAACATCACCTCCGGAACAATGTGCGGCGCGGTAGCGTGGCGCCACCCGCGTGATTCGCCAGCGGCCGCCAAAATCCTGCATTGTTTGCCTGGTCATCAATAGTTTTCATTTCGCGAATGAGTCGCCGTGGCGCGGTGATGCCGATCTCACGACCTGCGCCGGCCAAGCGCGCGCCACGCCAGCACGCCGGCTGCGTAGCAGAGCGCGAAGGCCACGGCGCCGCCTGCCGTGGCGAGCCAGGCGGATCGGGCCAGGAGCGGCAGTGCCTGGGCGCCTTCGGCGGCCAGCCAGCCCGCCGCCGCGGCCGGGAGCAAAAAGGCCAGCAGCGGGCCGGGAAGGTCCCACGGCAGCAGGCGGCGGGCTTGCCACCAGATGAGCAGCGCATACACGAAAAAGGCAATGAGCGCAGCCCAGGCGGCGGCAATGAAGCCATAGCGCGGCACCCACCAGAGGTTCAGCCCCAGATTCACGACGGCCGCCACCGCGCTGTCCCACACCATCCAGCGCGTCTTTTCGTGGAACTCCAAGCTCTTAGCGCCCAGGTTGGCGCTGGTGCGGAGCACCAGCCCGGCCAGTACGGGGGCCAAGATGACAAAGCCCGCCTGGAACGCCCGCCCCAGCAGCAAAGTCGTGGCGGGCCGACCGACGGCCGCCACCAGCCCCACGATCCCGACACCCGCGAGCGCATAGGTCTCCGTCATGCGGGCCAGCGTGGCCCGAGCCTCCGCCCGGGCGCCATCGGCCCACTGGCGCATCAGGATGGGCCAGGACGCGGTGGCCAGCGGCACCGTGATAAAGCCGATGCCGCGGTTCACCAGGTTGTAGTTGATGCTGTACACGCCGACGGCCCCGGCGCCCCAAAACGCCGCAATCACATACCGGTCGCCGCTGTACAGCACGTGGCCCAGGATATACCACAGCGTGAGCGGGGCGCCGTACTGCCAAAAGCGCCGCTGAACCTGCTTGGCCGCGGCGCTGACGCCGGACCACGGCACCACCAATCGAACTTGGGCGTGATGGAGCAGATACGGGAGCATCAGGAGCCCCACGGCCGCGGTGCCCCACGCCAGCCACGCCACCTGGCGTCCGAAGAGCCATACCAGGGCCAGCCCCAGCACCAATCCGCCGACGCCCGTGGCCACCGTGTAGTTGCGATACGCCGTGGTGAGAAACCGCGCCGGCAGGAGCGGGCTCACCAGCACCGACAGCGACTGCACCACCACGACCGCACCGCCCGCCAGCAGCAGGGACAGCGGCCACGTTTCGCCCGACGCCATCCACGCCAACAGCGCGCCGACGGCCGCCACCAGGAGCGCCAGGGTGCCCATGCGGGAGGCGATGTGGCTGACGGCGTCTTGAAACGTGGCCGCGGCGGGACCCGGAGGGTATTCATTGAAGAAGCGGCCGACGGGCTGGGCCACCCACTCCCCCAACAGCGGCACCACCACGCCAATGGCCGCGGTGACCAGGCTGTACTGCCCAAAGGCCGCCGCCGTGAAGACGCGGGAAAACACCAGGACCCCCACCAAGCTGGCGGCAGCTCGCGCCAGCGTGATGGGCGCGTACCGCCCGGCGTCGCGCAGAAAGCGCCGGTGGGGGCTGGGAGCTGCCGATTGCCCGTCCACGCGTAGCCTCCCTGCTTGCTGGTGGCGTCATTGTACCAACGGGGTGGCCACTCTGTACCCGCCATCGTGAGGCGCGAGAGCAAGCGGGTGGCCGTGTTCGCCCCAACACAGCGCGGAGGCGGCCCTGCCGGCCCTGGCCTTCGCACCAAGGGGCGGCCACCGGCGTCGGGGCCGGGCGCATGCCTCCGCGCTGCGGACCATCCACACGGCGGCAGAGGGTGCGTTGGCCGCGCCCCCGCTGCGCGATCTATCATGAAGGGGCCGCGGGGCGCGGCACCGAACCCACCCCGCTGGGCAAGAGGGAGGGGCGCAGCATGAGCATGGTCGAGCCAGCGGGCGGCGACGCCCAGGATCCGGCTGAACTCCTGCACTATGTGGGGGAGGCGCCGGAGGGGCCGTGGGCCATCTTCTCCGAGCCAGGCGGCGGCCACCAGCTGGTGTCGGTGGTGTTCCCGCGCACACTGTGGATGTATCTCACGCGGCGCGATCCGTTTTCCAGTGAGATGCAGATTCTTGAAGCGGCAGGGCGGCGGGCCATCGCCGCCGCACGCCGCCAGGGCCCGCTCCCGGCCGCCATCTGGGTGAGCCCGGCCGCTGTCGGGGAAGCCATGGCGGAGTACCGTCCGCCTTGGGACACCTTGTCGATCTGCGGGCAGTGCCATCAGGTGGTGCCGTCCGGCGAGGTGGCCGAGGGCATCAAGAATGCGCTGCCTCCCAACACGCGGGGGGACACCGAGGTGCTCGTGCTGTGCCCCACCTGCCTGGTGCAAACGCCGTTTGTGCTGACGCCGTTCGGGGCACGGCCCGCCGAACCTCCTGGGAAGCCGCCCGTATAATGGAATTCGGGTCCGGCCAGTCAAAAAGGGGGTCGCAGCATGCAGACGACGGTGCTCCGAGGACACCTTGTGCCCGAGTGGCAGGGGGAAGAAGGCTGGAAGACGGCGCCAGTGGAGCGGGCGGCCCACGGCCGGGTGGCGTTTTGGCCCCAGGACCGCGAAGGGCTGGCCGCGGCGCTGGCCGCTGGCCAGCTGGCCCCCGTGGAGCAGGTGAGTGATCTGAACCGCCTGTTTGCGCCAGACCCCACCGTGGTGGTGCGGATGGCCGCCTATCTGGAAGGTCTGGGCTTGAGCGTGGATCCTCCCCGGTCCGGGGGGCTTTATCTGGACTTTTCCGGCACGCTGGGACAGATAACCGCTGCGTTTCGGTGCACCTTCGCGGAGCGCACGCTGGACGGCCGCACGGTGCGCATCAACCGGGAGGACCCGGAGGTGCCGGCGTGGGCGGCCCCGCACGTGGCCGCCGTGATGGGGCTGGAGACGCGCAGCACGGCCCACGCGATGCACCGGTATCCTTCACCCCGCGCCACGCCCGCCAACGGGGGGCAGGGCTTCTTTCCGCAAGACCTGGCCACCGCCTACGCCTTCCCGGCCGGAGAAGCCGGCGCGGGCGAAACCATCGCGCTGCTGGAGTTTTCCAATGGCTTTAGCGTGGCGGACCTCCAGCAGTTTTGGACTCAGCACGGGGTGCCGGTGCGCCAGGTGGCTTTTGTGTCGGTGGACGGCACCCCCAACGATGGCGGGATCCATGCGGTCGACATGGAGTGCACGCTGGACGTCGAGTGGGCGGGCGCCATGGCGCCCGCTGCGCAGCTGGTGGTCTATGAAGCCACGGCCGGCAGCAGCGACGCCGGGTTTGCGCTGTCGATGTTAAGAGCATTGGATGCGGTCGCCACCGACGCGCAGCATCGGCCGACGGTGGCGTCCATCTCGTACGGCGCGGCCGAAGACCGCTTTGCCCCCAGCGCGCTCCAGGCGTGGAATGTCGCGGCCATGCGGCTCGCGGCTCGCGGCATCACGGTGCTGGCCGCCTCGGGGGATGCCGGCGCGTACGGCATCCGCGGCCCCGGCCGCCTCGTGCCGCACGTGGACGTCCCTGCCGCAGTGCCGCACATCCTGGCGGTGGGCGGCACGACCCTCACGCTGACGCCCACTGACCAGCGCCAGGCGGAGACCGGGTGGACCGACACCAACAACAACGGGGCGTCAGGTGGCGGGGTGAGTGAGGTGTTTCCCCTGCCCTCGTGGCAGGACGCGGCCCGCGTGCCTGTGAATCCCTCGGGCCTTCCCGGCCGCGGCGTTCCCGACGTGGCGCTCGTGGCGGACCCGGACACCGGCTACAGCGTGGTGTTCCAGGGGCAGCCCACCGTCGTGGGCGGCACCTCCGCCTCGAGCCCGGTGTGGGCGGCACTCATCGCGCGGCTGAACCAGGAGCGCGTGCGGCAGGGGAAGGCGCGGCTCGGATTTGCCAACCCGGCGCTATACGCGCTGGGCGGCACGCCCGCGTTTCATCCGATCTTGGTGGGAAACAACAGCATGCCGGGCGTGGTGGGATATCAGTGTGGCCCTGGGTGGAACGCGGTGACCGGCTGGGGCAGCCCTGATGGGGCCACCCTCGCCAGTCGACTGGGGTAGGCGCGGACATGAGTCCCCGACGGCGTGGGCCAACGCCCTCGGGGCC